>CAYVCJ010000009.1:0-25589 GCA_964450165.1 uncultured Dehalococcoidales bacterium | reverse complement strand
GTCATTATCGGGTGGAACAGGCTAAAAAATTAGAGGAAATTTTGGGTTACAAGGTATAAACTTTCACCCAGATTTTTCGTTGTAGTATGTGAAAGGAAGAAAATGAGGTACTTATTTAGAGCGTTGCTGTTAGTTATCTTTCTTAGCTTAATTACCTTGCCATTGGCATCAGTGGCTTTAGCAGACAGGGGGATGGTACCCATAAGTGATGTCTTGGTTTATGGACCGGGGCAAAAGGCGATTATTGCCTGGAATGGTGAGGAAGAGACATTGATTCTATCTACTGATGTCACTGCCAGCGATGATAGCCAGGTTTTGGAACTCTTGCCTTTGCCTTCAAAGCCCGAAATAAAGAAGGGTGATTTTGCTTCTTTTGAACAGGTTAACCTGTTAATTGAAAATCATTTTCCTGTTACTTCGTGGGATTGGTTTAAGGAGGGGATAGGCGTGATGGGACCTCCGGGAAGAGGGGTAGTGATAATCTTTCATGAAAAGATTGGTGCTCATGACATCACCGTGGTCAAAGCTGGTGATACCGCTGAGCTTATCCAGTGGGCCGAGGAGTTTCTGAAGAGTGCTGGGATTGAAAAGCAGATTTCATCGCCAAAGCTTGAATCAGTGGTGGCAAGCTACCTAGACCAGAATATAAATTACTTCGTTTTCGACCTTGTTGAGATAACTTCGGAGCCAAAGAGCATTGAACCCATCGTGTATCGATTTGACACTGACTTTCTCTATTATCCACTTAAGATTTCCACTCTGGCTGAAGGATGGACGGATATAAATTTATTCTTGCTTACACCGCAGCCAGTGAGCTTACATAACTTGCCTGAGGGGAGCACATTACCCCAGGATATGGAGGTGGGGAAGTTCTATGGCAGCAAGGGGACTCAGCCTATTCAGTTTAAGGTAAATGAAGAAGAGCTAATTTCCATCGATGCGAGCATTGCCGAATTACTTGGGAGTAATGCCTGGCTTACTGCGGTGAGCTATCATGGGAATTTAGCAGGTTTGACTGAAGATTTAAAGATAACCAAGGTCCTGCTTGATGCTCAGCTTATTTTCGACTATGGTCCCGGTAGCTGCGCCTCGAGACAGCGATCGCAGGCTACCGTAGGAGTTTCGGATGATGTAATTGTAATTTGTGGCTCGGTTGTCACCCCCACGCCTTGCTATAAGCTTAAAACCGAGTTGAATCTACCTCTTACTTTCGCTCATCAACCAACTATAAATGTCGATATCATTGCACAGGAAAAACCAGGTATCTGCATTCAATGTCTGGGTGGAATACCGTTTTGGGCTAAGATAGTTAACTTGAAACCAGGGCTCTATGATATTGCTGTCCGATATCAGGATAAAGTTATTGGTCGGAAAACGGTGGTTATACCTCTTTCTGGAGAGCTTGAATATTTCGCACTTAGCCCCCAATCTACTCTGGAGGTTGGTACTGCTGGGTTGGAATTCATAGTCCGGGTTGATGGGGAGAAGCTGAATTCGGGGATGGTCATTAAGGCTAGACTTAATGGAGATGATCCTGGTTCCCATTTAGCATATTTGCAGTTTAATAACGTTACTCATGGGGTGATAATTGAGGTTGATAATATATCGGCAATAGTCAAAATATCTCCAGAGTGCCAATTGAAAATCGATGACTCGCAGTTATTCCTCGATAATGGTTACCGGCTATTGCCAGTGCAAGTGATGCCGGAAAAAGTAGTGACCGACCTTGAGCCAGGTTATACTATTGAGCTTAAGTCTACTGATGATAAGGCGGTATATGAGGTTCAGGGCATAAGTAGCAAGGAGCTATTGGGATTTGTATCCACGAAGATAGACATGGTGGTAGAAGTGGATGCCAGCACAGGAGAGATAATCAGCGAGCAAAAGCCTTGGTGGGCATATTTATGCTGGTAAAAGGAGGCGGCTATGAAAGGTAAAATAGTCAGGATATTCAGCAGCTTATTGCTTGTCGGGATTATTATTGCTAGTAGCTGTGCGCCCGGGGTTACACCCTCACAGTTTACCATACCTTCAGTGGCTGGAGGCGAGGTATTAAATCCTAAATTTGTTATGGCGGATTGCTATGCGCCCGAGCTGCTCGCTTTATCTCCTGATGCTCCTTCCTACTCCTTACCGCTTAATTTAAAGGAAGTAACCAACTTTGGAGACGTGGATGGCATTTTTCAGTTAACTGAAAGTCAGAGGCAGCTTTTGCAGCAGAATGGCTTTGTGGTTATTCCCTGGCATGGAGATGACGTCGTCCAGCCTTACAAGATGCTGAAGGAGGAAGGAATACCCATTTTTGTTACTTCGGATACTTTGCTTCATCTATACCATATCCAGTTCAATGAAATATTGAAGCGATTGGAGGAGGAAGAGTTCTTTGACGAGGCTATTGATATGAGCATGGCGATGATGGATAGGTCGATACAGGATTATCAATCCTTCAGCGATGCTGATTTGAAAGAGGCTGCGAGAAGAAACGTTGCCTACTTTGCTGTTGCCCTGAGTCTGTTACAAACGCCAACTGAAGACTACGATGAAGAAGCGATAAGGCAGGAAATCGAGCAATGGAATAAAGAGCATCCCTGGGAGGAACCCAAGGAATTCAAACCGTTGAAGAAAGTTGAGTTTACCGTCCCTTCCTATGTGGTTGATGAGGTCAATGAGGAAATTGAAAGGATCGAGGTTCACCAGGGCTTTAAGCCAAGCGCCATATTTAATTCCCAGAATGATTGCCAGTGTCTTAGTCCTTGCTGCTATTGTGAGGACTATTCTCAGTATGTTCCCCGGGGGCATTATACCCGAAGCGAGGCGCTTAAAAGATATTTTAAGGCGATGATGTGGTATGGCAGGATGGCTTTCCTGCTTAAAGGGGGTGATGATGCCTTGGTAGGCGAAAAGGATGCCCGAATAGCTACAATTCAAGCTTCGCTTATCTCAGCCGAATTGCCTGAGGTGAAAGTCAATAACAGCACTTGCTGGGATACTTGGAACCGAATTTACTCGGTTACCTCATTTTTTGTGGGTATCGCTGATGACCTTACTCCCTATGAATATCTGGGCGCCATGGAGAAAGTCCTTGGCACTGAGTTTAACTCTACCCAGCTTGCTGACGATGAAACTTTGCTCAATCTAAAGGCTGAGCTGGCTCAGATGAGGAATCCCCAGATTTATGGTGGCTCCGGCGTTTGTGTTATTTATCCCCCAGTAACCAAGGAGAAACTTTATGAATGTTTGAGTAATACCAAGGGGATGAGATTTATGGGGCAGAGATTTGTCCCTGACTCCTATATGTTCCAGAATTTAGTCTTTCCTGCTGTAGGTATGTATGTTGGTGATGATGAGCCGTTTACCATGGGGATGACTGCCATTGGTCCCAGCAGGTGTTTCCCCAGAGGATTGGATGCCATGGCAGTTCTTGGCTCAGAGCGTGCCTATGGGATATTGGATGCTGAAGGTGATACCGAATATCAGGGAGAAAATACTAGCTATGACAAGCAACTAAACGAGCTCAAAGAGGAATTTGCCGCCTTTAGTGAAGAAGATTGGAATCGCAATCTTTATTGGAGCTGGCTTTATTCCTTGAAGCCGTTGCTTGAAGATTTTGGTCAAGGCTATCCTGCTTTCATGCAGACCGAAGCATGGAAAGATAAGGAATTGCAAACTGCTCTAGCATCCTGGAGTGAACTTCGGCATGACACCATTTTGTATGCCAAGCAGAGCTACACTCCAGCAGCAACAGCGATGCCACCGCAACCGAAGCCAGTGGTGGGCTATGTGGAGCCAGTTCCTGAATTCTATAATCGCATGCTTTCACTTACCGCGATGACCAGAGAGGGGCTGGACAAACTTGGTGCTTTGAGTGACGAGGAAAAATCAAGGCTGGAGAGCCTGGAAAACATTTTAGATAGGCTGATTACCATTTCCCGGGATGAATTAGAGGGTAAGGAACTGAGCGAAGACGATTATGAATTCATCAGGAATTTTGGTCAGCAGCTTGATTCTATAGTGACCGGTGTTGAAGCAAGGGGGAAGGAAACCACGCTTGTCGCCGATGTGCATACCGATGTTAATTCAGGGCAGGTTCTTGAAGAGGGAGTGGGTTATATTGACCTTGTTCTGGTTGCCTATAAAGTTCCTGATGGCAGCATTATCCTTGGTGCTGGACCTACCCTCAGTTATTATGAATTTAAGCAACCGATGAGCGATAGATTAACCGACGCGCAGTGGAAGGATATGCTGGAACAAGGACAACAGCCTTCAAGACCAAACTGGATAAACAGCTTCTATGTTGAGTAGGCATTAAGATAAGTATACGCTGGTAGTTATGTTACGAGCAAAACTTGCTAAGCTAAGCCCATCGCCTTAGCTGTTGCTTCTCGGTAGTAATTATCCCCGCCGTAACTGAACTCAACAGATTTGGCTCGCGTGGTGTAAAAGTGCAGGTCATGTTCCATGGTAACTCCCATAGCTCCGTGAATTTGGTGTGCCAGATTGAAAATACGCGATGAAACTTCACTTATCCATAATTTGGTTACTGCAATTTCCTTGGTACAGGGAAGCCCTTCGCTTAGCATCCAGGCTGCTTGGTAGGCGCTGAGCTTTGCTCCTTCCACATAGGTGTATATGTCAGCACAATAGTGCTGCAAGGCCTGAAAGCTGCCGATAGGACGACCGAATTGCTGTCTCTCCTTAGCGTAAGCAATAGTATCTTCTAAAGTCCACTGGAAATTGCCAACTAACTCACAACATTTTGCTGCGTCACCTCTTTCCACTATCTTTTGCACTTCAGGCCAGCCCTGGTCTAGTTGCCCCAAAATGGACTCCTTTGGTACTCGTACATGGTCGAAAACTACTTCGCAAAGCTTATCATGAGCCATGGTGTTTAAAACCGTGCACTTTATCCCGGAGCTTTTGGTGTCCACTATGAATATGGTAATTCCCTCTTTCTGTTTGCTGGTCCTAGTCACACATAGCAAACAATCGCAACAGTTGGCGTATGGAACGAATAATTTGGTTCCACTGATAACATATGAATCTCCATCGCGAGTAGCTTCAACCGCAATTGCTCCAGGCCCATATTCCATCGCCGGTTCAATCAAAGCTAAGCTCAAGATTAGCTTGCCACTGGCTATCTTAGGCTGATATTGCTCTTTCTGTTCCTCACTGCCAATATCCATGATAGACAAACCACCAAGAACCACTGTAGCAAGGAAAGGCGCTGGCAAACAAGCATATCCCATCTCTTCTAGTAACACCGAAAGATCAAGAAAGCTCATGCCACCGCCACCATATTTTTCTGGAAATACCAGCCCCAACCAACCCAGGCTAGCCATTTCCTCCCATAGCTCTGGTGAGTAGCCTTTCTCATCCTGCTCCATTTGTTTAACGAAGCTCTTAGGGCACTTTTCACTGACGAAGTCACGTGCTGCCTTTTTTAACATCTCCTGCTCTTCAGAAAGCGATAAATCCACTTTACCCTCCTATCAACTAAATCTTTGTTATTGGTTTACCGGCAGCCCTAACCCCCTGGTAGCTATGATATTCTTCAAGATTTCTGTGCTACCTGCCTGAAGGCTATAGCCCTTAGAAGCTAAGTATGAGCGAGCTGCTATGCTTCCAAAGGGGGTATATTTAGAGCCAGCCCACAGTAATCCGTAAGGGCCTAATATTTCCATGGCAATATTAGCCAAGCGCTGCTCGAAAGCAGTGGCATAGGCTTTGGCCATAGCAGCTTCTACAGTAGGTACTCGCCCTTCATCCATAGTAATAAAAACTTTATATATAAGGAGCCTTCCCACTTCAAATTCAACCTGTAGTTCTGCTAGCTTATGACGGATTACCGCATCCTGTGCTAGAGGTTTCCCATTGTATTTTGTCTCATTAACAAATTTGATGAGGGCGTCAAATAGAGGATAGTTGCCCATCAGCCTTTCCATACCGCTTCTCTCGTAGGCAAGCTGCTCCACGACTTGATAAAAACCTTTGTTTTTCTCCCCTATCATGTATTTCTTGGGGACCCGAACATTATCGAAGAAAACATCATTCCAAGCTTCCGTGCCGGTGATGTCTATCATGGGAATGCGGGAAATTCCGGGGAGATCTATAGGTATAATAAACTCACTTATGCCTCTATGTTTGGGAGCATTCGTATCTGTTCTGGCCCATAGAGAAACATAGTTCATAAACCGACCACCACTGGTCCAGGTCTTCTGTCCATTAATCACAAAACAATCATCCTGTTCAACAGCTCTTGTTCTAAGTGAAGCTAAATCTGAACCAGTTTCCGTTTCACTCATCCCCAGCCCAACATACATTTCTCCTCTCATTATCTTCGGCAAGAATTCTCTTTTCTGTTCCTCACTACCATATTTAAGTATTGAACTACCTATCTGGCGGTCAGGAAACCAATGACAAGCTGCTGGTGCCCCATATCTTAGCATTTCCTCGGTAAGGATAAGTCGATCTATATGATTGCGTCCCTGCCCGCCATATTCCCTGGGCCAGGTAAGTCCAATCCAACCTTTTTGTGCCACTCTTTTGGTAAACTCGGGGTTATATCCCTGTATCCAGGCATCACACCTTGGCTCCCAGAGCCCTTCCTTTATTTCATGTTCTAAGAAGCTTCGTACCTCTTGTCTGAATTTCTTCTGCGATTCGCTAAAACTGAAATCCATACTTCCCCCTTAAAGATTTATGTTAGAATATTTTCTCCACGGCCTGGCAACTTCCTTGTGTTCCAAAATATCCAGCGCCTTGTTTACCACCTTTCTGGTGTCATGGGGCATAATTATGTCATCAATGTAGCCTCGCTCGGCGGCGGGATATGGACTTTCGTAGAGTTCAGAGTACTCCTTTATCCTCTTTGCCCTTACCTCCTCGGGATTTTCTGCCTCCCTTATCTCCTTGGCGAATATGACACTGGCAGCGGTATCAGCACCAACGATGGTAACCCGAGCAGTCGGCCAGGCAAAGACGAAATCAGCACCAATAGACTTGTCTAGCATCCCGTAGTGAGCACCGGCGTAGGATTTTCTTATCATGACTGAAACTAAAGGCACAGTGGCATCAGCCCAAGCATAGAGCAGCTTAGCACCATGTCTTAGTATGCCTGCCCAGTCCTGGTCAGAGCCTATCATATAGCCAGGACAATCGGTAAGCGAGATGAGGGGAATATTGAATAGGTCACAAAATCTTATGAATCTCGCCAATTTGTCACAGGCATTGATATCCAGGACTCCAGCTTTTACCAGGGGCTGGTTGGACACTATCCCCACGGGACGCCCATCCATACGGGCAAATCCACATATGGCATTTGCGGCATAATCCTTGAATATCTCCACGAATTGCCCTTCATCCACAACCTCCTTGATTATCTCGTGCATATTGTATGGTGTTGTTGGCTCATTAGGAATTATAGTATCGAACTCGGGAATCTCTCTCTCAGGACTATCCTTGGTCTCTATTCGAGGTGGCTTCTCTTTGCTATTAGATGGGAAGAAAGATAACAACTCCTTGCACTTATCTAAACAATCCTTATCATCTTCAGCTACAATGTGTGTCTGCCCCGATTTAATGGCATGATTTTTCCAGCCACTTAGCTCCTCCAGGCTAATTTCCTCTCCAGTCTGCGTTTTTACAAAAGCGGGTCCGGCGATGCCCATAAAACCAGTTTTTCTTGTTTGAATGACAAAATCCATCATTACCGGGTGATAGGCTTGTCCCCCGAGACAAGGACCCATTAGTAGGGATACTTGAGGGATTATTCCTGAAGCCGATATCTGAGATTTGAATGTCCAGCCATAAGATTCTAGAGTGTCCATTCCTTCGTGGAGTCGGGCGCCTGCAGAGTCATTCATGGTTACAAACGGCCAGCCTTTATTCTTAGCAAAATCGATGGTGTAAGACAGCTTCTTACCGTGGTATTCACCAAATGTTCCCATCATGGCAGTATAATCCTCAGCGCCGGCAACCACATATCTTCCATTTACTTTGCCAAATCCAGTGACAATTCCCTCAGCAGGCACCTTTCTTTTATCCATTCCAAAAGCGGTGGTTCTATGTTTAATCCATAATCCTATCTCGATAAAAGTGCCAGGGTCGAAAAAATAATCTATTCTTTCCCGTGCTGACATTTGCCCCCTATTGTGGCGCCCCTCAATAGTCTCAGGCCCTCCCATTTGCAAGATATGCTCTCTTTTACGCTTATACTCCTCAATTTTTTGCGCCGTCGTCCCTCTAACTACTTCGTCCATGATTCAACCTCCTTTCAGTATTAGATAACAGTTGACTTATCATCAGTCTTAACAATTGTGCTCGGTAACACTAATATCGCCTTGACCGAGTCCTTCACGGGTGACATTATAGGATTTTCCATCTTCATCGCCTCTATGATACAGACCGCTCCGCTCTCCTGTATGGTATTCCCCGCCGTGATATTTACGACCAGTATTTTCCCTGGTATAGGTGCTTCAATTATTTCCTGCATTTTCGTAGCCTTATTGATAGAAACATATAGCATTAATAGCTAGGAAGAAGCAACACGGTGCAAAATTGTGCAAGGTTGCCAGGAAGGGGGTTTGTTGGGTTATAATCTGATGCTACAAAGTTGTTGACCTAATTCTTATCTTAGCTCGCTATGAGGGAAAAGTGGAAATAATTCCAGCTATTGACATCAGGGAAGGCAAGTGTGTTCGGCTATACCAGGGTGATTATCGGCAGGAAACCATTTATGATGAAAACCCTGTTGGAGTAGCCTTGAGATGGCGCTCCAAAGGAGCACGCTGTCTACATATTGCCGACCTGGATGGAGCAGCGACGGGTAAGCCGGGAAACATAGCTTTGGTGGAGGAAATAGTAAAAAAGAGCAGCCTCTCCGTGGAATTCGGAGGCGGTGTCAGGCAAGAAAACACGGTTGAGGAGGTATTAGGAAAGGGGATAGAACGCGTTGTTTTGAGCACATCAGCGGTAGAGAATCCCGAGCTGGTAAAGAAACTATGCAGCCGGTTTGGTGAAGCAATAATTGTGAGCCTTGATGCTCGAGACGGCAAAGTTTGTATTCACGGTTGGCAGAAGGATACTATGGTGGATGTTTTACGGTTGAGTACAGACATGGTAAATATTGGGGTAAGGCGATTTATTTTTACCGATATAGTGAGGGATGGCACTTTAACTGAGCCTAACTTTGACATGGTAGGGAGGCTGGTTAATGGGGTAGATGTTCCTGTGATTGCTGCTGGAGGCATTTCCAAACTGGAGCATTTGGAAAGGCTTAAGCAACTTGGAGCGCAAGGGGCGATTATCGGTAAGGCTCTCTATACTGGCGATATTGACTTGAGGGAGGCTATAGCAACTGGAGGTTAATGAAGATGTTGAATTTCGATTCTCAAGGTTTAATTCCTGCCATCATTCAGGATGCCAGGAATGGTGAAGTTTTGATGCTGGGCTATATGAATAAGGAGTCGCTGGCTCGAACGGTAGAAAGTGGTGATGTGTGGTTCTATAGTCGCAGTCGACAGGAATTATGGCACAAGGGGGAAACTTCAGGCAATTTCCTCAGGATGAAGTCCATTATCAAGGACTGCGATAGTGATACACTTCTCATCCAGGCGGAGCCGACGGGTCCGGTTTGCCATACCGGCAATCGCACTTGTTTTTTACGAAATGATACGGACTTCAGACTTTTGGAGAACCAAGATTTAGCCTAGCTAGTTCTGTTAAGGGTGTTAAACAACCGCTCTATGTCAATCTTTTATTCTATATCTCTTCTTGAACCGTCCTACCCTTCCCATAGTATCCACTATTCTTTGTTCCCCGGTGTAGAAAGGATGGCACTTGCTGCACACCTCTACCCTAAGCTCTGGCTTGGTTGAGCCCACAGTAAAGGTGTTGCCGCAAAGGCAGGTTACTTTAGCATTTTCATAGTATTTGGGGTGTATCTTATCCTTCATTTGTAGATGCTCACCTTTTTCTTGTATTTGTTAGCTGGCTCATATTTTACAAAGCCATCTATCAAAGCAAACAGGGTGTAATCTCTGCCCATGCCGACGTTATTTCCTGGTAGAATACGAGTGCCTCGTTGCCGAATCAGGATATTCCCGGCGCGAACCTGCTCCCCTCCGAATTTCTTCACGCCAAGACGCTTTGATTGGCTGTCGCGGCCGCAGCGTGTGCTACCGCCGCCTTTCTTATGTGCCATGCTTATGCCCCCGTGGTTTAATAATTTTATTTATTAATAATTTGGTATAAATTTGCCGGTGTCCTGTTTTCCTGCGGTAACGAGTCTTTGGCTTATACTTAAATACTGTAACCTTGTCGCCTTTAAACTCACCTAGGGAAGTAGCTTTTACCTTGGCGCCTTTGATAGTGGGGTCGCCTGTAATTACATTTCCATCATCATTAATAAACAATACACTGTCCAGGTCAACGGTATTGCCCTCAGGTATGTTCAGGCGCTCAACCTGTATCTTCTCGTTAGGGGCTACCTTATATTGTTTACTGCCGGTCTGAATAATAGCGTAAATTTCTATCCCTCCAAGGTTAAATATAAATTTACGCCTCTAGCTTGCCTGTTGTCAAACAAGTCCTCTTTTTGTGAAGCGTATCATCTTTCATATCTATCAATAGAAGTGCCGTCTCCGGTAGGGTTGTTTTTACTTCTGCTATTGCTTGTCCTCCTTTCAACCTCAAGAATTTAACGAATATAGAATTGTATCACAAACGTAGGGAGAGGTAAGTATCAGGCATTTGAACGAGATTGAGTGAGTATCCTCAGATCCTCGACCACATCGTTAAGGTCGTTGAATGGTGTGCAGGCAATATTTTCTTTGGTGCAATGTGAAAGCAAGTCGTCCCGGGCAAAAACGTGGTGAGCTAACCGTGCCGGGTAAATATCGGAGATACCATTCCCCAGATATATCAAGCGATAACCTTCCGCCAGGAACAATTTGGTATATATTTCTTTAAGCCCATCGTTTGCTTGATTGCCATCTGGTCCGATATATTGAACTTTAATACCTTCGGGGCAGAATTTAGTTTGTGCGGCGAATACTTCGATGTTTCTGATGCCAGCATCATTGAGTATTGCATCGATATAGAAGTCCAGACCATTGCTTACAATGACCAAGCGGAAGTCTCTTTGATGGCCGTAATCGATTAGCTCCTTAAACCCAGGTCGTAACTTTGCTTTTCCTCTCACAAATTCGGTCAGAGTCTCCTTACTGGCTCTCACCATAGCGAATGCTTGCTTGTTGAAGTAGTCCACCGATATCTTGTTCTCTCGGTAGTCAGCTACTAGTTTCTTCCAATCCCCGTTGGCAAAGGTGTCTAATATCAAATAGCTGATATCCTTTTCGGTAACAGTGCCGTCAAAGTCGCACTGAATTAGGGTTTTATTCTCACCAGTTGGGTGCATCTCAATATAAAGCATATTTTTACATTAGTTGCAATAACTATCAAGCTTGACATAGCCCGATAATCAAAGCACAATTATTTTACTGAGATAGTTACTCAGAAGTTTGATAGCCAGCGAGCACTTATGAAAATATTAGTTACCAATGATGATGGAATTGACTCTCCTGGTCTTTGGGCTGTAGCAGAGAAACTTCGCAAAGTAGGTGAGGTGGTGGTTGTAGCTCCACAGAGTGAGCAGAGTGGAGTAGGCACTTCGGTTAATTTGCGCCGTGCTGTGAAGGTGTTTCCACAAGCGAGGGGAAGTGGAATCTATGCTACCGATGGCACGCCAGTCGATTGCGTCATTATAGCTTTCAGGGCTTTATTCCCCGGAGAGATAGACCTTGTTGTCTCGGGCATCAATAAAGGTCCTAATATAGGATATGATGTTTTCATTTCGGGCACTGTTGCTGGCGCTCTGGTGGGATCTTTTCACGGTGTTCCATCTTTTGCCGTTTCAGTGGATGCTTTTGAGGGGTCAGATTTCGAAGCTGCTGCTAAATTAGCTGCTCTGCTTGCGGATAGGGTAAAGAAAGGCGATTTACCCAGGGAAACTTTGCTGAACATCAACTTACCTAATTTACCTCTGGAGGAGATAAGGGGAATAGAGGTTACAAAATTAGGCAAGCAAAGCCACGGCGGTGAGATAAAGAAGGTGTTAAGTGGTGAAAGTGAAGGCTATATCATCTTGAAGGACAAGGTAATAGGTGAGGCAGGTCTGGGCAGTGATGCCTGGGCGGTAGAGCAGAAAAAAATTTCCATTACACCATTGCTTCAAAATCCTCGCAGTGGCAAATCAAGCCATTCCTTGCAGGAATTAGCTCGGGCTGTTTTCACTGAGCTGGTCAACAGTCCTATCACGAGATAGATTGATTGACATCGGTTTAGTTGTGCATTATCCTAATTATGCCTCTTTGAAGTAGTGTTTTGCGCCGAGGTAGCTCAGGTGGTAGAGCAGCGGACTGAAAATCCGCGTGTCAGCAGTTCGACTCTGCTCCTCGGCACTGGTTAGGATATATGCCGAAGTGGCGGAATGGTAGACGCGGCAGTCTCAAAAACTGTTGGGAGGCAACTCCCGTGTCGGTTCGAATCCGACCTTCGGCACAGGATTAAGTGATGGTTGCCGAGTTGTGTAGCGGTAGCACGGGGGACTTTGGATCCCTTAGCCCAGGTTCGAATCCTGGCTCGGCAGCTTTATTAGATGCCTTTCCCCGGTAGCTCAATGGTAGAGTAGGCGGCTGTTAACCGCTTGGTTGTAGGTTCGAATCCTACCCGGGGAGCTTTTTAAAAGAACAACAACTTCAGCTAGTTGTTTGTTATGCCATCTCGGGCTCGATCAACCCATAAGCGCCATCTTTACGGCGATATAGTAGGTTGAGCTTATCGGTATCGGAGTCGATAAACAGGAAGAAATCGTGTCCCAAAAGCTCCATCTGAGTTATTGCTTCCTCTGCGGACATTGGTTTGACTAGGAAATGTTTGGTTTTTACCACCTCCGTGACAGGTTGTTCAGCTTCAGGTGTTATTTCCTGGCGGGCTGGAGAGATTCCCCTTCCTTTATAATACAGCTTGCCCTTGAATCGGTTGAGTCGTTGTGCTAGTGCATTGATGACGTTATCAACAGCAGTTCGAACGTCGCCGGCTCTCACTTGAGCTCTAATTAAAGTCCCCTTGCTATCAATGGTGAGCTGAGCAATAAATCGCTCCGTCGGTAGCTTTGTATCTTCTCTAGAAATCTCTAACCTTGCTTCACTGATAATGGGAAGATAGCGATTTAATCTGGTAGCTTTTTTGTTGGCGTATGCAAGCATTGATTCCGAAAGCTCCGCATTTTTGGCGATAATTTGTAGCTTCATATTTCCTCCTCATTCTAGAATTTCCATAGCCATGGTTAATCCCCAGGTTGAAATAGCCCCATTATTTTTGAGAGCTATGGCACAAGCTTCCAACGTTGCTCCTGAAGTACATACATCATCAATAACAATAATTTGTTTACCATTTATTGTATCACCACGACATACAAAAGCGCCGGTGACATTCTTCCTTCGCTCTTTCACAGTTGTTGTTCTTACCTGAGGTTTTGCTTCTTTAACGCGAATAAGGCAATCTGTAATGACAGGCAGGTCCATAAGCTTACCCAACTCTTTAGCTAAGAGGGCTGCCTGGTTATAACCTCGCTCTCTCAACCGCCGTGGGTGAAGAGGTACTGGGACGAGAGCTTCGCCTGGCAGGGGATTGAGTAGCAAATAATCAGCTAATAATGCAGCCAAAGATGAAGAGATCGCCTTCAAGTTTTGGTATTTGAACTGATGGATAGCCTGGCGCATTGCGCCTTCAAAGCGGAAAGGAGAGCGAGTTCCATCAATCGCAGTTTGCCTTTGCCGGCACGCTGCGCATAAGACACTGTTAACCTGGGGTTTGCCACACTTGGGACAAAGCGGGGGCAATAGCTTTGGCACGCTCTGTTGACAATCAGAGCATAGAAAGCTCCCCGTTTTCCCGCAGCTGATACACCGCTTTGGAAAGAGAGAATCTATTACCAAACCAACTAACTGGCTCAAGTGCAGTCGATTTTGTAATACCGTGTGTTATGCGCGGCGGCTGTGGATTGCTCCACTGAGAATAGGTTCGTTTATGTATATTTCGCCATTCCTGATTTTTAGATTATAGCCGCAATCAGGATTGGTGCATACCCAAGCCTTGTAGTGAACAGCAGCTCCCTGGCCACCGAAATCAGACAGCGGCACCAGGTCTCCCTTTTCGCACTTCTGACACTTAGGGAATATCATGTTTTCCATGGATTCCACCTCCCAAAACCAAAATTAATAACTGATTGTATATCAAGGATGCAAAATTGGCAAGTGAAATGTGGTTCTTTTATGTTCATGTTACAAACTTATCCTCTTTCCTGCTTATTTTATTGGCTGTTATATGTGAAATAAACTATCCGAAGGTTGTTTAATAAGAGAGATGACGCCCCCCATTGCTGAAATAATCTTATTTGTTTATAATCTCGTTATGCCAAAAAGTGAAGGAATTCATAGCGCAGGTCTGAAATTACCTAGATTTCTTGGTGAGCTATCTGAACCGCGATTCCGCGGGAATCTTCTCTGGACAGCTAGAATTCGTTACATGGTAATCATAGCGGTCTGGATTTTTTGTTTGATCGGATATGTCCAGGGAATACTTTCTTTGTCAATGCTTCCGTTCCACATCTTAGCCGCGGTAGGAATATCCGCTAATACTTTTCTTTACTTTTATCTTCTGAGGGCAGCGGCATATAAGAGAGCAGAGGACTATAGGCGAATAATTTGGATAGGTTTGAGCAGTTTAATTGTTGATATCGTCGGGATTACGGCCATAGTTTATTTTAGTGGCTATCTATATAGTCCGTTCATCATGCTTTTCGTGGTGCACCTGCTGAGTGTCAGCATATTTCTAAATTTGTCTTTGGCAGGCTGGACTCTCCTCGGGATTGCTTCCTTGTTTATCGCCGGAGTAACACTCCTGCCTAAAGCAAGCCAACTTCCAGGTGTGGTTATGCTTGAACCTAGCCCTCCTCTAGCTATCTTTTCTTTGGCCTTCTTCGCTGCCTGTATTGGGTTGATGGTATTTATGGGGAGCTTTGCATCCAATGAAGTTAAATTCAAAACAGAGGAGCTGGCGGAAACAAATAAAGGGCTAGGGCAGCTAATCAGGCGGCTTGAACAGCTTAATGAAGAGAAGAAACAGATTCTTATCGGCGTATCTCATGACCTTCGCAATCCACTCACCTCAATCATAGGATTTTCGGAAGTGCTGCGCCAGAAGGCCAAGGTAGACTCAGAATCAAAGTACTTCCTTGAAATCATAAACAATGAATCTCGCCGTTTAGGGCGGTTAGTTGATGATATTCTTGACATATCTCGAGAGGAGGGGGGCACACTGCGATGGAATATGAAGGTGCACGATGTCTCAGGTATTATGGATCCAGCAATAGCCTTGACAGAACCGATGGTTAAGGCAAAGGGGTTATCCTTAAAGGTGACTATCAACCCTAGCTTATCACCAATATATGGAGATAAAGAGCGATTGAGCCGAGTCGTAGCGAATTTGCTAAGTAACGCTGTAAGGTTTACCTCTGTTGGAACGATTAGCATCACCGCGGAAGAAAAAGACAAGAATATCTTGATTCAGGTATCTGATACGGGAATTGGTATTTCTAAGGAAGACCAGGCTAAGTTGTTCAAGCCTTTTGGACGAGCTACTCAGCAATATGATGGCATGGGTCTAGGACTATATATCTGTAAAACCATAGTCGACCATCATGGGGGCAACATCTGGGTCGAAAGCGTGTCAGGTGAAGGCAGTACCTTTTATTTCACTTTGCCCGTAGCGACGGAATCTGAGGTCTCAACGCAATCAAAGGAAAAGCTATAACATCCAGCCTTTGCTAAATACACATAGAACAATAGCAGAAGAATTTCCTTTATGTTTGACATTCTATAGGGTTACTTTTGGCGTTTAGCGGACAGCGCGCTGCGAATCGCGTTTAGTAGCTCGTCGGAGGTGAAAGGTTTTCTCATATAGCCATCAGCATTTAGGCTTAAAGCAAGCTTCTCATCCAATTTGTGCTGCAGAGCAGTGACCATGACCACAGGGATACCCTTGGTAGCTTTATTAGCTTTGAGTTGATTGCAGGTTGTAAAGCCATCCTTGCCGGGCATCAGGATATCCAGCATAATCAGGTCGGGTTTTTCTTTTTCAGCTTGGGTTATAGCCTCGTCTCCGTCGCCCGCTTCAACCACATTATAGCGGTTGCCAAGCATGTTCTTGACCAGCAGTCTTATATTTGGCTCATCATCCACTACAAGTATCTTTTGCTTTTTAGCCATTTATAGTTCCCTCCTAAGTTAATTCTACACCGAAGTTCAAATCTAGCTGGGCTATTCTTCACAATCTGAATTATAAGCCAAATAATAAAATCTTTCTACCCGTCTGAAACCTGAAGGGGAACATAACCTCGCGAGTTGTCTTGTCCTTTGGTTGCAATTTATCTTTGTACAATCTCAACGACTTTATCCCGTTTCTTGAAGCCGCTCACGAGCTTAACCTGATTTTGAGGCACCTTAAAGTGCTTGGCTAGCAACTTAATAACCTGCCGGTTGGCTCTGCCTTCTTTTGGTGGCTCTTTAGTTGTGACTATAAGGGTATCGCCTTTTTGGGTAACTTCTTCGTTTTTTGAGCCAGGCTTTACCTTAACTTGAATTTTCAATTAGGTCTCCCCACATTCCCTGGTTGTGAAACCCGCTTAACCTGACTTCCGCTATTTCATTGCTCAATGGTTTCTCGCTGTGAGTGAATACTCTAATGTAGTTATTGGTCAGCCCGGAATATATACCACTCTGTGGGTTCGTTTCCTTTTCCCATAAGACAGCCACCGTTTGGCCTAAAAGTTGCTGTTGAAAGCTATGCCGACAACTTTGTGATAGCTCCAGCATTCTTTGAGTGCGTCGCCTCTTGACTTTGGTGTTCACCTGGTGAGGCATTCTGGCTGCCTCAGTTCCGGGTCGAGTAGAGAAAGGGAAAACGTGGATGTTAGCAAAGCCAGCTTGCTGGCAAAAATTGTAGCTCTGCTCAAATTCCTCATCGCTTTCCCCGGGGAAGCCAGCGATGATGTCGGTGGTGATGGCGACTGCGGGTATTTCTTGCCTGATCAACTCTGTCACCTTTCTATAATCGTCCAGGGAATAATGGCGGCGCATTCTCTTAAGCGTCGTATCACTGCCGCTTTGAAGAGCCAGATGAAAATGAGGGCATAACCTGTTGTCTTGCCATAGCGCTAGGAAGTCTGGGGAGAGTTCCTGCGGTTGCAGTGAAGAAAGGCGCAGTCGCTCAATTCCTGTGTCATTGAGGATGTGCCTTATCAGAGTAGCGAGATTGCTACTGTCATCTTTATAGCAGCCGATTTTTGTCCCGGTGAGAATAACTTCTCTATAGCCCATGGCTACTTTCTCCTGAATGGTGCTGATTATTTCCGAGGCTGGTAAGCAAAACTGGGAAGTTCGCACTTTAGGGATGATGCAATAAGCACAGTGACTATTACAGCCATCCTGAATCTTTACCAAGGAGCGAACTCTAGAAATACCGTTTATGTTGGAAGTTGGTTGGTGGGACTTGTTCTGAGCGAGTTTCTTCAATCGCTTCTCTTCGCCAGAGTAATAGGAAGCTAAGCCAGCATATTCGCACGAGGGATGGGCTTGGAATAAGAAGGCTTTTATACTCTCAATCAGGTGTTCCTTTTCCTCATTACTCAAAATGAGGTCAACAATAGGTATTAATTCTTGGGGAGCTCTTTGAGCATAGCAGCCGGTAGCAACGGTTAAAGCCCGGGGATTTCTCCGCTTCGCCAGCCTGAGCCAGTGGCGTGACTTACGGTCAGCAAGGTGAGTGATCGTGCAGGTGTTGGCAATGTAAATGTCTGCTATATCGTTTGGTGATACAGGCTGGTAACCAGCCTCGTGGAACTGGTCAATTAGGGATTCAGTTTCTGCTTGATTTAGTTTGCAGCCCAATGTATACAAGGCTACCTTCAAGCTTCTTTTGTCATGCATAAAAGGATTATATTTAGTATTTGATAGGGCGGTCAAATTGGTAGTATTTACCTTGGTTTTGTCATCGTGGTATAGTTAACGGTTTTCATAGAGGTCATTTGAACATGAAGTTCGCCCCCAGAGTTCGGTGGCATCTTTTGCCTTTGGCACCTGAGGTATATCTGCGTGCTTCGAGTGTTCCACCATTGATTGCCCAGCTCCTTTATAATCGCGGGGTGCAAACTGATGAGATAGAATCCTTTTTAACCGCCGACCATCGTCTTGAAGGCAATCCGTTTTTACTTCCTGATATGACCCAAGCAGTGGACCGAATTTATAAAGCTTTGCTTTCAAGGGAAAAAATCGCTATCTACGGTGATTTCGATGTCGATGGCCTCACGGCCATAGTCGTGCTGGTAGAGGGGTTATCATGGCTTGGTGGCGAGGTTGTCCCTTACATCCCTGACCGTGTTGATGAAGGACATGGTTTGAATTTGGTAGCAATGAGAAAACTTCGTACCCAGGGGGTTAGCCTGATCATCACTGTTGACTGTGGAGTCAGTGACATCAACGAAGTGGAGCAAGCTGGAAAATTAGGTATGGATGTGGTTATCACTGATCACCATTTGCCATTTAAAGAGTTACCTCGGGCAGTAGCTGTGGTTGATGCCAAGCGAAAAGATTCGCAATATCCTTTTTCGGAGTTAGCTGGTGTGGGTGTTGCCTTGAAGCTTGTGCAAGCGTTGTTTTACCAGGATAGTAGAAGGGAACGGCTTAATGAATTGCTAGATTTGGTTGCTTTAGGCACTGTTGATGATATGGTCCCCCTTGTGGGTGAAAATCGCTACCTGGTGAGCACAGGATTGAGGGTTCTCAATAATACTCGCCGATTAGGACTTCAAGAATTGATTAAACGGGCTGGACTGGAGATTGGTAAGATTGATGCTGAGCAAATTTCATGGACTTTAGGTCCTCGGCTTAATGCTGCCGGGAGGACAGGAGGTGCTTCGGCTAGTTATCACTTGCTCACTACTCAATCATTGGATGAAGCGCATAGTTTAGCCGCGGAATTGGAGAGAAGGAACAGGAAAAGGCAAAAGTTGACCGTGGAGGTATTGGATAAAGTGAAAAAGAGGATGCAGCTCAAGGAAGAACTTCCCATGATTATTGAAAGCGATGAGAGCTATCCGGTTGGTGTTATCGGGATTGTTGCTAGTAGGCTGGCGCGTGAATTTAACAAACCAACTGTTATAGTCAACCTCGGTGAAGAGTTATGTCGTGGCAGTTGCCGAAGCATATCTGAGTTTAATATCTTGCTCGCCCTGGAGGAATGTCGTGATCTACTGGTCACTTTTGGAGGGCATCCCGCAGCTGCAGGGTTCGAAGTAAAGCGACAAAATTTAGCTCAACTGGAGGAGAAGCTAATGGACCTGGGGGCAAGCCAGCTTTCTCACCTGGATATTCAGCCGAAGTTAGCCATCGATGCTGAGATTCCATTATCGGCACTCAGTGGCGAGGTATTGAACCTGATTCAGAGATTGGCTTCTTTTGGGAAGGGTAATCCCCAGCCTACTTTTCTTAGCCGTCAAGTAGAGGTAGTAGAGCGTCATAATTTTGGCAATGAAGGGGAGCACTTAGAGCTAAAACTAAGACAGAATGATGTAACCTGGCAAGCATTTGATTTCAATTCACGGCAACTGGCGAAAGAAATCCCCACCCACATAGACATTGTATATCAGTTGGGGAAGGGTGATTGGGGTGATGAGGAAGTGTTGCGTCTTAATCTTCTTGACTTTGCTGCTGAGTAGTATTATCAGCAGGTTCAGCAGTGGCCTTCTGCTGAAACCTGTGAATCCTGATAATAAGCGCAGGTAAAGCTATTGCCAATATTAGTAAACTGATGATTTGCTCCCCACGGAGTCCAGTCAGGACAGGAGGTGCGGCCTTAAAGAATCTCAGGCCAAAATCACCAGCGGCGTAGAGAGAAAGATAAAGGAAGAGAAGGGAGCCTTGAAGTTCAAGCCGTTTGCGTAGTTTCCATACTATAGCGAAAACTATGAGGTTCCATAGTATAAAATAAATTTGTGTTGGATAGAGAGGTATGTTCCAGTATTGCGCTGGAATGGTATCACGAGGCGTATAACTTACCGCTCTAGGAAAGGACAAGAAGGGGCTGGGCTTACCATAGCAGCACCCATTTATGGTGCAGCCAATTCTGCCAATCGCCTGAGCTAGCGGTGCTCCCATAGCCACTGCATCGGTTATAGCTGGCAGGTTCTGGAAAGAAGCCTCCTTTGGTCTTATTCTCCAGTAGATTAATCCTGCCGATATGCTGCCGAGGATAGCCCCATCTAGTGCCCAGCCATAGGGTGAAATAATGTCGGAGGTCTTTACACCGTAGAGGGACCATGCCTCTATGAGGTAAACTAACTTTGCTCCGATAATACCACCGATGAGAGCCCAAAAAAGCAAATTGTAGCTGGTAGTGGTTTCGGAAACACCACGTTTCTTCGTCTCTCGAAAGGTGATGGCTAATAGTGTTATCACAGCCGCAGCCACCATAATCCCATACCATCTTACTTGGAGGGTGCCGATGGAAAAAGCGACAGGGTCTATGCTGATGACAAGCAATTATCCCTTCCTTTTGGATAGTTTGAACCACGGATGATAGCTAATTATGGCATCGCGGTCTAATTTACCGTGGACAAAATAATTGGCGATTCTCAAGTAGTCTGCTACCCTATCAGGCATCAAAAAGTGCTCTTCGACATATTCATGGGCTTTCTCTCCAACCAATTCCGCTTCTTTTGGGTTTCCTAACAGGCCGATTACCTTGCTAGCAGCCTTTTTTGCTGAAGTAACAAAGAAGCCAGTCTCTCCATCTGTAACCTGAATGGGAATTGCCCCAACTTCCCGGGTTATCACTGGCTTGCCCTTCCACATGGCTTCGGTGATAACTAGCCCAAATCCTTCCTTGATCGAAGGTTGCAATATTATCCTGGCAGCTCTTTGCAAAGCATTTACCTCCAGGGCATTGACGTCTCGGTCATTCGAAAGCTTGATAATGTGAATGTCAGGGTCATCTTTCGTTTTCTCACATATCTGGTTGAAGACTGCTTCACCCTCAGGGTCATCGAGAGCCATATTGCCAGCTATTATTAGCTGGCATCTTTCTTCAGTTCGGGCAATTCTGTGAGCTTGGATGCTCAAGTAAATTCCCTTCCAGGGGTCAAATCTCCCTATCTGGACTAGCATGGGTATACTCTGGTCTATTTCATATTTCTCCAGTACGTGTGTGATTTCGCTTTGGATTAATTCCTTGTTCTTGTTGGAAAGAGGGTCGATGAACGGCGGGATTATGTATTTATGTAAAGGCCAGTACTCCACAACATAGTGGGCGCCGGAGAATATTGCTGCATCATAGAAATTAGCACAGAACGTGATGAACTCGTATAAAGTGGGATTGGCTTCCAACGTCTGTTCTTCCACATCGATATGGGATCTCCAAACCCACTTCTGTCCTTTCTTTTTTAAATAGCGAGCCAAAGCTAACGGCTGTGGATCATGCACGAGTACTATATCTGGCTTATAATCGCTAAGGTCTTTGGAGTAAAGGTCGGCGTTTTCCTTGAGAGTATTGTAATATGTCCTTATCATTTCAAGAGTGAGGATTCCTTTCTTGCCTTGTAAAAGATTGTGAATAGCTTTTGTCACTTTATAAAAAGGCTTGGTGCCACGCATGACTTTCCATTCGTCCTCTACCCCCAACGCATTCAGAAATGGCACTTGAGAGTAAAGCATCTCAGCTACGCCGCCACCTACCGCTGTTGAGTTAATCCCTAACATCCTTATTCCCTTGAGTTTGCGGGCAAGTTTTTCCAGTGTCTCCATCCGCTCCTCACCCACTATGGAAATATAATCCTGTAAAGGGGATACCGAAAGGGACTCCAGTCCCTTTCTTCGGCTATACATAGTGCCGTCCTCCAAAGGCAGTTTTTTCTCCACTTGCTCAGCTGCACCTTTTATTTGAGTTTCCATCCTACTCCTTATTGCGGCTATGACAGAATGTAGCTAAAAATCTTAAACCATAATGATACAGGAACTTGAGTTAGGATAAAATACTACTAACAAAGTTTTCGGCATCAAAGTGGGCTATGTCTTGTAATCTCTCACCAGTGCCTACATAAGTAATGGGTATGTTTAGTTCATGGCAAATAGCAAATATTATTCCTCCCTTGGCGGTGCTATCTAGTTTAGCTAAGAAAATCCCGGTTATACCTACAGCTTCAGTAAAATACTTTGCCTGAGTTAAGCCGTTCTGTCCTGTAGTGGCATCCAATACCAATAAAACCTGGTGTGGTGCTGTGGGGTCAAGCTTAGCAGCCACTCGCTTGATTTTCTTGAGCTCTTCCATAAGATTAAACTTAGTATGAAGCCGACCAGCGGTATCGATAATAGCTACTTGGGCGTGACGGTTGCGTGCTGCCTGGATAGCATCAAAGACAACTGCTCCGGGGTCGCTACCTGGCTGGTGAGCAATAACTTCAGCATCAGTTTTCTCTCCCCAATACTCTAGCTGGTCTATAGCCGCTGCCCTGAAGGTATCAGCGGCTGCCAGAATGACTCGCTTCCCTTGCGAGGTAAGACCATAAGCCAGCTTGGCAATGCTGGTGGTTTTCCCTGAGCCATTCACCCCTACTACCAGGATGACTTGAGGCACTGAGTCAGCGTTAATCGGCTTTGGCGGGATGTTTAGCAAATTTATCATCTCTTCCTTCAGAGCTGACCTTACTTGAGAGGCTTGTGTCAGCTTATCCAGTTTCACTCGTTGCTTGACTGTGTCTGTGAGTTTCCTCGTAGTTTCCACGCCAACATCAGCTAAAATAAGCAACTCCTCCAGCTCATCCCAAGTTTCTTGGCCCACAGAACCCCGGTCAAAAATATGAGCTATTTTGCCAAACCAGGCTTCCTTAGTTCGCTTTACCCCGTGCTCAAGCAATGTAATCTCCCGCAAATTGCTGGATTTAAATATGATATCACCATTATAACCGTATTGCTGACTATTATTTTCTATTGGGAAGGGGCAACTGTGGCTGCTCTTTGATGAATAGCAGTGGATAGACTATGTCGCTGAGGCAACATGGAATCCAGACAGCAAGGAATAGGAATACAAAAACAAAAGGTAGGAGAAGAATCCAGTTTGCTGTTCCAAATGAGGTGAAGTAGAATAGCGATGCCCAGGTGCTCAACAATACATGTCCAAAATGTGGTATTTTGGTTGTTCGTTTCCAATAACCGATTGCGATGCCAAGAAGTGCTGCACAGTTTACTATTATCCACTTTTCGATTCCAATAACGGGCATTTTTGAGGTTTCAATAAAGGGCACATGGAACCCCATTTCGATATGAAGCAAAGCTCCTCCCAGATAGGGGATTACAGCATCACTTAGAGTCGCTATTCCGATTGAGCCTGTCCAGCCGATTAAAATCACTGCCCAAATTTTAGCTTTCCTGTATTTGGCGTACATTGCGGTGGTTACCAGCGCGCTCAATACAACATGGATTGGGTGTAAGGTGTAGAAAGTAGTCTGCGAGATTTGGGAAGGCACCTCACCGAAAATTATTATAATCATGATGATAATTCCAGTAAGGGCTCCGAGGGCAGTGAAGGGAGCGTGTCTTCTGAGTTCCTGTGCTATTCTCTTAAGCATCTTCTGTTTAATGGATTGAGGTTAAGCGTTTTCCTGCTTTTGGAGTTGTTTCTTGTAGCAAGCGGAACAAAGCCCCAATGATTCGGAAAGGTGATGTTCGGTGTGAAAGTCAAAGTTCCGGGCAAACTCATTTTCTTCCTGGCACAATTCCTTATCGGCAAACTCCTGAATAGCGCCACAGCGGAGGCAAACCATAATGCGATGACAGCCTTCCTCACTGGGTAGTGTGCATTTCACAAATCCACCGGTGGATAACAATTTGTGGGCTAAATTGAGATGGCAGAATAGGTCAAGTATGCGGTAGATGGTAACGTGGTTTAGATGCTTACCTTGTCGGCGCAGAAGCCTTTGTATGTCATAAGGTGAGAGCGGTCTTTGCGTTCTATTGAGAATCTCAAGCACCTGTCTCCGAGGTTTGGTAACTTTATAGCCCTGAGCTTGCAAGACTTGTATTGAATCTTGAACCACAGGTGATATCATACCGGAGCGAGAGGCTAAATGCAATAATGTTGCAATTATCTCTACCGCTAGGCGGTTAGATCTTGGAGCAGTATTATTGCAGCCTTCTTATCCAATGGCTGGTTATTGTTGCCGCACTTTGGCGATTGGATGCAGGATGGACAGCCATCGGAGCAGGGGCATTCCTCGATTACCTTCAAAGTGGCTTGCCATAGTCGGGTTATCATCTCAAATCCCTTCTCAGCAATGCCGATACCGCCAGGATAGGCATCGTAGATAAAAATCTGCGCCTTCCCGGTGTCAGGATGAAAGGGGGTAGAGACGCCGCCAATATCATTTCGGTCACAGAGAGCGAATAAAGGAAGTATACCAATGGCGGCATGCTCACAGGCATGTAAGCCACCGTGAAAATCGAGCCCACTTTCAGCTATCTTGTCGACCGCTCTCCGTGGCAAATCAAACCATAAAGCCTTGGTAGGGAAGTTCTGTGGAGGTAAGTCAAGCGGCTCCTCGCCGAGAACCTCTTCAGTGAATTGCCTCTTTTTCTTAAAGCCAACTACTGTGGTGGTAACGTCTACATTTCCCAAATAGACTTTTATGCCTTTATGCTCCTTTTCTGTGGTTATCTTTGTAACACTCAGGTCGGTGATTTCCTTAGCTTGAGTGTAGTAATCAACTTGCGTTGGCGTTGCCATGGCAGTATGAGTGTTTAAGTCGAGGTCAACTATGAGATAGGACTCGCCCTGGTGGAGATAGATAGCGCCAGGGTGTATTTGAGAGAAGGCAGCGCTTTCCTCTACAGTCTCTAAGATACATCCTTGTGAAATATCAAACACAGTATAGTTATTCTTCGATGTCGCTCGTATATTTATGTCTTGGGCGGGGTAAGAAATACTCGGAGAAAGATACCATTTATTCTTGCGTTCCCTGATTTTGCCTTCACGCACTAGCCTGTCCATTTCTATTTCAGTGTTACTGCCAAAGAAGTCTTTATCGCCACTATTGAGAGGCTTCTCCCAGGCGGCGCATAGAAGATGAGGTTCGAGGATGTACGGATTTTCAGGATTGATCAAGGCATTGTCGAAGTTCTTGCTGAAGAGGAAATCGGGATGCCGCATGAGGTATTGATCAAGGGGGTTATCTAAGGCAATAAGGAAGCTTAGAGAGCTGCCAGTAGTTCGTCCGCTGCGTCCGGCTTGTTGCCAGGTGCTAGCGATACTTCCAGGGTAGCCAGTGAGCACAGTTGCTTCCAGGTCACCGATGTCTATGCCCAATTCCAGGGCTGTTGTGGCTACTAAACCAAGAAGCTCACCGTTGAAGAATTGGCGTTCAATTTGACGTCTTGTCTCTGGAAGGTAACCTGCCCGGTATGGGCTGATTTTCGAGCTAAGGG
>CAYVCJ010000008.1:4456-25656 GCA_964450165.1 uncultured Dehalococcoidales bacterium | reverse complement strand
GATTGGAGTTTTGGTCATTTGATATTGTTTAGTATTTCGGATTTAGTATTTAGAGCTTTGCTTTCCTGATATTGCCACGCCTTCAGCTCGCAATGATAATAAAGGAGGGCTCGCAATGACGATGAAAAAGGGCGCAATGGCGGATTGGTTACCTCCTCTGGATTAAGGACAGGAACTCGGAGCGGGTGACCATTTTGGTCCGAAAACCTCCCCTCAGCGCTGAGGTTATTACGGTACTTCCTGGTTTCTTAATGCCCCTCATTATCATGCATAGATGCTCTGCTTGAACGACCACTCCTACCCCATCCGGCTGAAGAGCTTCGAAAATGGTATCAGCAATCTGCCTTGTCATTCTTTCCTGGAGTTGGGGACGCCTGGCAATTATTTCCACCACCCTTGCTAGCTTGCTTATACCTACCACCTTGCCATTTTGCTCGGGAATATAGCCTACATGCGCTACTCCATAGAAAGGAAGCAGATGATGTTCGCACATAGAGTAAAAGGGGATATCTTTTAGGATTACCATTTCATGATGACCTTCCTCGAAACCAGTGGCTAGTTCGACTTTAGGGTCAATATCCAATCCCGAGAAAAGTTCTACATACATATCGGCAACACGCTGGGGGGTATCCTTTATGCTTTCTGTGGACAAATCCTGCCCCATAGCCTCCATTATGGAAACAGTTGCTGCTTTGATTCTATCCTTATCAATCATTTCAAATCCCCCTCTCTATGAAACTTATGCTGTGTTCGTCTGTAGTAACATAGAAGTCAGAGCCAAGATAAAGAAGCGGCTTCACCTTTGTCAAGTCAAGCATTTCGTTTTCGGTGAATATTCCTTCTCGGAAGTGCGCAGCGACAACCTCGCCGACCACCCAAATATGGTCGCCATAAATTTTGCTATCCAAAAGCTTGCATTCGTAGGAAGCATAGGCATCCTTCAACAAAGGGACTCGCGTTTTTATTGGCTTTTCTCTCGGGATGTTGAGCTTCTGGAACTTGTCTATCTCTTGTCCCGAAGTCCCACCAATAGAGGCAGCCAAATAAGCTTTTTCAAAAGGGACGAAATTGATGCCGAATTCCTTGCTCTGTCTGATAAGCTGGTAGGTAAACCTCTCGGGGGAGATAGAGACACCATAAATGGGAGGATTGACGGAGATCGAACTATGCCATGCTGCAGTCATGGCATTGTCTTTCCCTTCAAAGCTAGCAGTAACTATAGCTGCCAGTTTGGGATAATGATGACTGAATTTGCCGATGTCTTCTGTGGCTGTTTTCTCCATAGCTGGGTATCCTTCATTTTTGGAATCATTATACTCCATTTTAGCTGCAAAATTTGAATCTTACTCTGCTACAAGCTAAAATAATTAGCAGTCATTGTTGCAGATTGCTAATTAAATTGCTAGTATAACAGGTTGATTATGCCTATATATAAAAGCCACCAACAATGCCCTTTAGGCGGAAGCTAGCTAATTCTAAATAGCTTGAAAATTAAGCATGTGACTGTAAAAGGAGAGTGAGTATATTGCCTACGTATGAATATCAATGTCCGCAGTGTAAATTTAGCTTTGAGGTTAAGCTGAAGTTCAGTGATAATAATTCGCCCGTTTTTTGCACTCGCTGTGGAGCCAAGGCAAAGCGGCTATTTTCCCCAGTGCCGATAATTTTTAAGGGTAGTGGATTCTATGTCACTGATAATAGAAGAGGAGAAACGGAAGGGCCCAGCAAAGACAAGGCTAGGAAAGGAAACAAGGAAGAATGACAAGGGAATATCTGATGAACTGCCCTTAGATTTTTAATCCTTGAACAAGAAATTCTCCACTGCGCTTAGGTCGGCGGCTAGTTCTATTGGTGGCTGGGTATATCTGCGAGGCACATCAGGGTCTTTTAACCCTGTTCCAGTGATAATACAAACTATTTTCTTACCTGAGAAATTCTGCTTCTTTGCCATCTTGACCAGTCCCGCTACCGAGGCGGCTGACGCTGGTTCGCCGAAAACGCCTTCCTTGATTGCTAATGATTTGTAAGCGTTCAAAATCTCATCGTCGGTCACCAAGTCTATGATGCCGCCAGATTCATCTCTTGCTGCTGTTGCTTTCTCCCAGCTGGCAGGGTTGCCAATGCGGATAGCAGTGGCGATGGTCTTGGGGTATTTAATCGGTTTGCCCAGAACTATGGGTGCGGCACCAGCAGCTTGAAAACCCATCATCATCGGAGTGTGGCTTGACTTGCCAATGCGGTGGTATTCTTTAAATCCCTTCCAGTAAGCGGTTATGTTCCCGGCATTGCCCACAGGAAGGAATAGATAATCCGGAGCATCCCCCAGATCATCGATGATTTCGAATGAAGCTGTTTTCTGCCCTTCAATGCGGTTTGGATTAAGCGAGTTAACCAGGGTAACAGGGTGCTTTTGGGTCAGGGAACGGACTATTTGCAGCGCCTGGTCAAAGTTGCCTTTTATGCCCACGATTTGGGCGCCGTAAATAAAGGCTTGAGCTAGCTTTCCCATAGCTATTTTCCCTGTAGGGATGATAACGATGGTTCTCATTCCAAAGCGGGTTCCATAAGCAGCCGCTGAAGCGCTGGTATTGCCGGTGGAAGCACAAATAATGGTGGAGCTGCCATTCTCCGCTGCCTTGGCTACTGCGACTACCATGCCACGGTCTTTAAATGAACCCGTGGGATTGCATCCTTCCAATTTAAAATAGAGTTCCCCACATCCAAGTTCTTTCTCCAGATTTCGAGACCTTACCAGGGGAGTATCTCCCTCGCCAAGTGTGACTATAGGGGTAGCTGTGGTGACGGGCAACAGGCGGCGATATCTAGCGAGAACGCCTTGTTTCATTCTTCAATCCTGATAAAGCTACTCACTTCATTTACCACGGTCAGCAATTTTAGTTGTTCAATGGCTTTCTGCGTTGCGTTTTCCCTAGCCGGGTAGGTTATGATGACTATCTCGGCGGTCTGAGCCGCTCGGTTGCTCTCTTTCTGAATCACAGACGAAATACTGATGGAATTATCCCCCAGAACCTTGGAGATTTGTGCTAAAACGCCGGGACGGTCAGCCACATCCAGCCTGAAATAATAACGTGTCTCCACATCTGTCATTGGCTTGATGATTAGCTCTTGATTTATCCCTGTTTCCGGGGTGGCAGTTATCCCCAGGCGCTTGTTTCTCGCTATGGTCAATACATCGGCAACAATAGCACTGGAAGCCCGCATTCCTCCTGCTCCTTCTCCGTAGAAGAGCAATTTACCAGCAAGGTCTCCTTCTGCTTGAATGGCGTTATAAACACCATCTACTTTAGCCAATTGGGAATCCTTGGGAAGGAAAACAGGGTGCACTCGAGCCTCGATAGTATTGCCGTATCGTTTAGCTATCGCCAGGAGCTTTATAACATAACCAAATTCTTCAGCATAGAGGAAGTCTTGAACGGCGAGGTGTGGAATTCCTTCACAGTATATCTCTTGAGGGTCTAGTTTAGCGTGGAAAGCTAAGTTAGCCAGGATAACTAATTTGTAAGCTGTATCTCTCCCTTCGATATCATTTGAAGGGTCAGACTCGGCATAGCCTAATTCCTGGGCCTGTTTTAAAGCCACGGGGAACTCCAGTCTTTCCTGCGCCATTCTGGTCAAAATGTAATTGGTGGTGCCGTTGAGGATGGCATAAATGGCTGAGATATCATTGGCGGCCAAGCCTTGCTGGAAGGAAGAGATAAGCGGTATTCCGCTGCCTACGCTTGCTTCATAGCGAAGTTCAACGTTGACTTCCTTGGCCAGCGAAAATAACTCATGGCCATGTTTAGCAATCACCTCCTTATTGGCGGTAACCACATGCTTTCCATTTGTGAGGGCTTGCCTGATATATTCTGTAGCAGGATGTTCTCCACCAATAACCTCGATGACTATGTCTATTTTGGGGTCAGTCAAAATTTCCTCGGCATTACGGGTTAGTAACCTAGGTTCAAATTCTACGGAGCGTTTTTCCAGCACCTTCCTTAACGTCACAGGTCCCCCTGATTGCTCAGCCAGACTATCCTTTTTCTCCAGCAGAACATGAGCTACGCCACTGCCTACGACTCCGAGACCTAACAAGCCAATGTTTACTTCTTGCTTTGTCTGCATATTTACCTTCCTTTAATAACCTCCGCTACAGCCCAGGCCATCCTCGTGCCATCAAGTTTATTCTCAATAGTGCTATTTTCCCTTTGCTGGTCAAGCCACTCGCTGAAGCGTTTATTTTTCAGCGCTTCCCGGACATCGTTGTCCAACTCTCGCTGTTGTTTATCTAAAACTTTGACTACCCAATAGCCTCCGTCGGTGTTAACAGTTTCATCCTTGACCGGTTCACTTACTTCATCGACGGGAAGCTGGAAAGCGACTTCATTGAAGGCATCACTGAAGTCATTTGTCTCATTTGCCTTGAGCCAGCCAAGCTCACCACCTTTATATTTGCTGCTGTGCTGAGAGTAATTTTTTGCAAGTTCGCTAAAATTACTTTCTGCGTCCAGTTCAGTCTTGATTTCTACAGCCTCTTGCCCGCTGCCTAATAGCATAGCACTAACATTTATCCCTTTCTCAGGGTCTTCTTCATTAACCTTTATCAGCCAGTAGCCAACACTTTTGTTGGTTGAATTATCGGGGATGGGCTGGCTTATTCCACCGGTGGTAAGATTGAAGGTCTCTGCCATAGTTGGCGACATTAATTCCCGGGGAAGCCAGCCTAGATTGCCATCATACTCCTTGGTCCTGTTATCGTAGGAGAATTCTCTGACCAGCTTGGTGAAGTTCTCACCACTATTAGCTAGATCTATCACCTTGTTAGCCACCTGTTCGCTTTCCACGAACATCACCTGGGTATTTGCCTGCAGCATTTCATCTGGCAACTGAGAATCAAAATATTCTAGAAGTTTTTGGCTCAGTAGCACAGTTTCCACTATATCTTGATGTACTTGATCCTTGGGAAAGTTTTGCTCCTTGATCATTTCCTCTATCTCTTCTTGAGTTACCGTTATATTGAGGTCTTTTGCTCCTTGCCTTATCAGTTCGGCATCTTCAATATATTGAGCAACCGCATTGGTGTACTGGTATATGCTATCTGGTTCCACTTCTTTGGTCTGGGCGTCGAGCATGTTTACATAATATCTCATATTAAAGGAAGCATCATTTACGGTGATCACTTTCTCATTCAAGCCCTTGATTTTGTCAGCATAATATCCGTAGGATGCATAGCTGATAATACCAACTAGGAAGATGGTGCTAGCGATTATTATCATGCGGCGAATGCGCTTCTGCCGGTGCCATTTTGCCTCTTGGCGTTTTGTAGGGACTCGTATGGCTGTTACCTGCTTCTTGCCCAATAGTCACATCCTTGCTGGTGATTGTTCTACCAGCTTTGTTATGATAGCATATTGTTCTGGGCAAGGCGACGGGGTGTAGCGCAGCCTGGTAGCGCACCTGAATGGGGTTCAGGTGGTCGGAGGTTCAAATCCTCTCACCCCGACCATAGATAGGCAAAATGGTGGTGAGTTTTACACATCACGATTAGCTCTTCAGTCGGCACACCAACCTTGAGGGGATGTGAACCCTACAGAGCTGTCAGGCTTGCACTAAGGCAGGCAGATTATTTCTATCCTGATGTTAATTGCTCTTTGAGCAATCGCATTCTCCCTTGAAGGGATATGCGAGGGCTTGCTTTGGTATAATAGATTTGAGGCTATCCAGCTTGTTCTGCGAGAAGATTCTTCGGAAAACTGCTGAATAATCCCACAGCAGCCTATTGACTCAGCTTAGGTGAAGGCTTAGAATGTGCAGGTTATGATCAGAAGAAGGATGGATATGCCGATTTGGTTATCCGTCTTTCTTCTATTTCTGCCAGATTTATCCATTTAGTATTTAGAGACTACTGATGCTGGCTTCTTAAAGAGACATTAACCAGAGATGTAATTTTATCGAGGTCTTGACAATGCGTGGTCAACCAATTCGACTATCAGAACTCGATCCAAATTTCAAGCTCGAGGTAATAGCTCATGAAGCTAATTGTGATATAACTGCGTGTTTTTGCTGTGGAACCTGTACAGCGGGATGTCCTATCCACGTGGTATACCCGCAACATGATCCGAGAAAGATAGTCAGAATGGTAAATCTTGGCATGAGGGAGAGGGCTTTAAGTGGCCCCTATATCTGGTATTGTTCTGATTGCTGGATCTGTGAACAACACTGCCCACAGGAGGTGAAGTTCTCCAGCGTGTGGAATGTCCTGAAGGATATGGCGACAAAAGAGGGATATCCCCCTCCCGTGTCGATTAATGAGGATATGTGTTCAGGATGTGGCATCTGCGCTGCTTCATGTCCATATTCAGCCATAGAGCTCCGGATACAGAATGGGAAGAGGCTTGCCCATTTGGTTACTACCTTATGTCGGGGTTGTGGGGTCTGCGGCGCGGCGTGTCCATCTGCAGCAATCTCAGTGAACTTCTTTGAAGACGAGCAGCTTTTCGCCCAAATAGAAGCGCCTGCGGCATGACAGGATGAATGTAGCAGCAAGAGCGTTATGAACATAATGTACGCAGTTCAGTAGAAGAAGGTATCGGAAGTGAGGAGCTTTAGGAGTAAAGATGGCTAAGCCAAAGGTTGTAAATCTTGTATTGCAGGAGATTGGTTCAACGTAACCCAATGTGGCCTTGGGATGAATATAAACTCACTCCCTCCGCTCAGGTTGGTTACAGACAGAGAATTAATCATGGACGGAGTTGAAGTCGCTTTCTAGCTCGCTAAAGATTGTAGAGCAATGTTTACCAAAAATTAAGGGGGAGTTTAGGATGGAAAGTACATCAAATGTGCAAGTGGATGAAGAGGCTAGGGAAACAGGAAAATGGTCTCAGCAAATCCAGAGGATAATTGATGAGAACCGGGGGAAAGCGGGCACCCTGATACGTGTCTTAGAGCAGGTACAGGGGCTGGTTGGCTATCTGTCCCCACCGGTGCTGAAAATCATTTCTCGAGGTCTAAAGGTTCAGTTAAGCGAAATATATGGGATAGTTAGCTTTTATCACTTTTTTACCATGGTTCCCAGAGGGAAATATACTATTCAAGTTTGTATGGGAACTGCTTGCTATGTACGAGGAGGTAAAGCGGTTTTGGATGCTCTGTGTAAAGGATTTGGAATTGGGGCTGGGGAAACCACTCCCGACCTTAAATTCTCTCTGGAAACGGTGCGCTGTCTTGGTTGCTGTGCTTTAGCCCCTGTAGTAGCTATTGATGGCAAAGTTTATCGTTGGATGACTCCCACTAAGATAATGAATGTGCTGAGTTTGTATGAATAAGAGGTTGAAGTGAAGCAAATTAATTCTATAGAGGATTTAATAAGAGCTAAGGAGGAGGCTAAAAGAAAAACCGCAGAGCGTGATAGAAAAATTCAAGTCAAGGTTCACATGGGGACGTGTGGTATTGCTTCAGGTGCGAATGAAATTTGGGATGTTTTCTCCCGTGAGATAGAAGCACGAAAACTGCACGGTATTATCCTATCAAGGGTTGGCTGTATTGGACTATGCGGCCATGAACCTACAGTTACTGTCATTCACCCCGAGAAAGGAAAGGCAATCTATGTAGATGTAACGGTGGATAAAGTCCCCAAGATAATGGAGCAACATATAATTGGGGGGAATGTAATTAAAGAATGGGTTATGGAAGAGGATGAACCCTTCTTTAAGCTTCAGGGAAAAAGGGTTCTAGCGAATCAAGATGTAGATGCCAGAGATATCGAAGAGTACATCGCTCGTGATGGTTATCAGGCCCTCGCCAAGGCCTTAACCCAGATGAAGCCGGAAGAAGTTCTTGAGGAGGTGGGGAAATCTGGGTTGCGGGGTCGAGGGGGGGCTGGCTTCCCCACCGGAACGAAGTGGGGTTTTGTTCACTCAGCTCCAGGGGATGAAAAATTTGTGGTTTGCAATGGCGACGAGGGCGACCCTGGAGCCTATATGGATCGCACCGTTCTGGAGGGTAATCCTTATGCTGTGATCGAGGGTATGGCAATTGGGGCCTATGCCATTGGAAATGTCCGCCAGGGTTATACCTATGTACGTGCTGAGTACCCTCTGGCTATTGAGACTCTAAGCCATGCTATTGACCAGGCTCGAGAATATGGTCTTCTAGGGAAAGGCATCCTGGGCACAGAATTTGAGTTTGACCTTGATATTTTCCCCGGTGCTGGCGCCTTTGTTTGCGGAGAGGAGACCGCACTTTTATTTTCACTTCAGGGAATGCGTGGTAACCCACGGCAGAGACCTCCTTTTCCAGCGAACAAAGGGCTTTTCGAAAAGCCAACCACGCTTAATAATGTCGAAACTTGGGCTAATATCCCCGGGATCATCCTTAAGGGTGCTGATTGGTTCAGTAGCATTGGAACGGAAACGGCCAAAGGGGCAAAGACCTTCTGCCTTGTGGGCAAGGTAAATAATACCGGCCTCATTGAAGTCCCTATGGGAATCAGTGTCGGCGAAGTAATTTTCGATATCGGTGGTGGAATACCCAATGGGAAGAAATTCAAATCATTACAAATTGGAGGTCCCTCCGGTGGTTGCCTTTCTGTAGAACATTTGAATGTTCCCATCGATTATGAACATATGACTGGCCTGGGGGCAATCATGGGTTCCGGCGGTCTCATCGTGATGGATGAAGATAGTTGTATGGTGGATATGGCAAAGTTCTTTCTCCAATTTAGCAAGGATGAATCCTGTGGCAAGTGCACCCCCTGTCGGGTAGGGATTCCCAAAATGCTAGAAATCATCGAAAGGATTTCTCAAGGTGAAGGGAAAATGGAAGACCTCGATACCTTGGAGGAATTAGCCTCAATGGTCGCTGAAGCTTCCCTGTGTGGCTTAGGACAAACTGCCCCCAATCCAATTTTAACAACGCTTCGCTATTTCCGAGATGAGTATGAAGCTCACATTATTGATAAAAGGTGTCCTGCCGCCGTTTGTCAGGCTCTTCTTAAAGCCCCCTGTCAGAACACATGTCCTGTGGGGCTTGATTGTTTTGGGTATGCTGCCTTAATTAAGGAGGGAAAATTTGACGAAGCTTTTCGTTTGATCAAGCAGAAGCTCCCTTTCCCAATGGTTGTAGGGCGAGTATGTCATCACCCCTGTGAAGCTAAATGCAGGCGAGCTCAAGTTGATGAGCCGGTAGCTATCAGGCATCTTAAGAGGTTTGCAGCCGACTGGGCCTTAGAGCATAACATTGAATACATCCCTGAAATAAAGGAAAAGAGGGAAGAAAAGGTAGCCATTATTGGGTCGGGGCCAGCAGGACTCGCTGCAGCCTGGGATCTTGCCATCTATGGTTATCAGGTAACCGTATTTGAAGCTCTCCCTGAAGCTGGCGGTATGCTTGCTGTTGGCATTCCTGAGTATCGCCTTCCTAAAGATATCCTGAAAAAAGAGGTTGAAGATGTCAGGAAGCTAGGCGTGGAAATAAAACTAAACACTCGTATCGGTGACGTGACGTCTCTCTTAAGGGAGGGCTACAAAGCAGTGTTTATTGCTATTGGAGCTCACGAAGGGGCAAGAATGGGCATCCCGGGCGAAGATTTAGAGGATGTTTATGAGGCTATCGAGTTTTTAAGAGAGGTTAATTTAGGGAGAGAAGTAAAGGTGGGGAAGAAAGTTGCAGTTATTGGGGGAGGTAATACCGCAGTTGACTCAGCAAGGGTAGCTCTAAGAAATGGTGCTGAGGAGGTATATGTCTTCTATCGCCGAGAGAAGAAGGATATGCCAGCGATAGAAGAGGAGGTTGAGTCTTTAGAGGAAGAAGGCGTGCAGCTTCATTGTTTAACCACTCCTACCAAGATTTTGGGCGATAATGGTAGAGTTTCTGGATTAGAGCTTGTTCGCATAGAGCTGCGAGAGTTTGATAGAAGTGGCCGGAGAATGCCTTACACTATCGAAGGGTCGGAATATAAGGTAGATGTTGATATGGTTATCGAGGCTATCGGGCAAAGGCCAGACACCTCTCTGATTAAGGATGGGGGGCTTAAGATAGCCAGGGGAGGCACTATCGTCGCCGACCCTCGAACTTTAGCCACTGAGCAGAGAGGGATTTTTGCCGGCGGAGATGCAGTAACTGGTGCTGCGACGGTAATTGAAGCGATTGCCGCGGGACAGAGAGCAGCCTCCTCAATAAGGAGATGGCTTCAAGGAAAAGAGCTTTTGCCCTTGATTGAGCGTGATGGGTATGAACCAATTACTATTTCCTCTACACCACCCACTGAGGAAGAAACTCAAGAGAAAGCCAGGGTTAAGATCTTAGAGGTTGAGCCAGCGGAAAGAGTAGCTTCCTTTAGGGAAATAGTTTCAGGATATAGCCCAGAGGAGGCGATGGAAGAGGCCAGAAGATGCTTGAGATGCGACCTTGAGGTTTAAGAAGAAAAATGAACGAAATAAGCTTAACTATCGACGGTAGGCAGGTTAAAGGGGAAGATGGAAACACTGTCTTAGATGTTTGTAAAGCTAATGGCATTTATGTGCCTACCCTCTGTCACAAAGATGGTTTATCGGATGTAGGTGCCTGCAGAATGTGCGTGGTGGAGATTGAGAGGGAAAGAAGGGTGATGCCAGCCTGTACCTACCCAGCGAGAGATGGATTGGTGGTTAAAACACACACGGAAAAATTGGAGAGGTATCGTCGATTAATTCTAGAGCTGATCTTATCCGAGCATGAGCATAATTGCTTGGTTTGTGAGAAAAATGGCAATTGTGAGTTGCAGAATCTAGTTTATCAATATGGCATTGATAAGGTTAGCTTTCCAATTAATAAGTCAGTTGAGCCAATTGATGATTCCAGTGCGGTGATATCGAGAGATCCAAATAAGTGTATCCTTTGTGGACGATGTGTCCGCGCCTGCGATGAGATTGCTGGTCAGGGGATATTAAATTTCGCCAATCGAGGCAATAAAACAGTCATTGTCGCTGATTTAAGCTGGCCATTGGCCCAGAGTGGCTGTGTCTCTTGTGGAGCCTGCGTTCAAGCCTGCCCCACGGGCGCATTAACAGAAAAACTAGCTCGTTTTAAAGGGAGAAGCTGGGAATTCAGAAAAGTGCAGACTACCTGCCCTTATTGTGGAGTTGGTTGTCAGATAGAATTGAATATCAAAGATAACCAGATTGTAAAGATTAACGGGGTTGAGGATGGGCTGTATAACAAGGGAAGTCTCTGTGTTAAAGGACGCTTCGGACTAGACTATGTTCATCACCCGGATCGCCTCACTACCCCCTTAATAAAACGCAATGGAAAATTTGAAGAGGCAAGCTGGGATGAAGCTCTAGATTTGCTTGCCACAAGATTTAAGGAATTAAAGGACAAGTATGGAAGTGACGCTTTGGCCGGATTTTCCTCGGCTAAATGCACTAATGAGGAAAACTACCTGTTTCAGAAGTTCGTCCGAACCTGTTTCGGCACCAATAATGTAGACCACTGTGCCCGTCTTTGTCATGCTCCCACTGTGACCGGTCTTGTCCAAACTTTTGGCAGTGGAGCTATGACTAACTCCATCAACGAAATTGGCGACGCCGCTTGCATTTTAGCTATTGGCACTAACACTACGGAAAACCACCCTGTGATCGCGCGTGAGGTAAAAAGGGCAGTAGATAACGGGGCAAAGCTCATCGTAGCTAACCCTCTCGAGATCAACCTCTGCTACTTTGCTACTCTCTGGCTGCAGCACAAGCCTGGCACAGATGTAGCCTTGCTTATGGGGATGATGCGGATTATAGTGGACGAGGGACTGCTTGACTCAGTCTTTATCGAGAAGAGATGTGAGAACTTTGATGCTTTTAAACAGTCATTAAATGATTTTGATCTCGATTTTGTCGAGTCCATCACTGGAGTACCACGTGACAATATAGCTCAAGCAGCCCGTATGTTTGCCACCAATAGTCCCGCCACCATCCTCTACGCCATGGGTATCACCCAGAGTTCCCACGGTCATGACAATGTGGTGGCTACTGCCAACCTGGCAATGCTCACCGGGAACGTAGGCAAGCGCTCAACCGGGGTCAATCCACTCAGGGGGCAGAACAATGTGCAAGGCGCTTGCGATATGGGTGCCCTGCCCAATGTCTATCCTGGCTACCAAGCGGTAACTGACCCAGCTATAAGAGGGAAATTTGAAACTGCCTGGGGGTGCTCATTACCCGCATCTCCAGGGCTAACCTTGGTTGAGATGATTGAAGCCGCCTACCGGAAAGAGATAAAAGCACTATACCTCGTTGGTGAGAACCCAGCGTTAAGTGATCCTGATATCAGGCATACCTGGGAAGCGCTAGCTAAACTTGAGTTTCTTGTGGTTCAGGATATTTTCCTTTCCGAGACAGCAAAGTTTGCCCATGTTGTCTTACCAGCGGCAAGCTTTGCTGAGAGAGATGGCACCTTCACTAACACCGAGCGTCGGGTGCAGCGAGTAAGGAAGGCTATTAAGCCAATTGGTGATTCTAGGCCTGACTGGTGGATCATTTGCCAAGTAGCCAAAAGGTTAGGAGCTAGAGGCTTTGATTATAGCCAGCCCTTTGACATAATGGAGGAGATTCGTCATCTTACTCCTAGCTACGGTGGCATAAGTTATCAGAGGTTAGAGAAGGGTGGGCTCCAATGGCCTTGCCCTACCGATGGCCATCCAGGTACACCGATACTCCATGTAAATACTTTTGTCAGGGGGAAGGGCAGATTTGTCCCATTAAAATATATTCCCCCAGCGGAGTTGCCCGATGAAAACTATCCTTTGATTCTCACCACAGGACGTAGTTTGTATCACTTCCATACCGGGACAATGACGCGTAAGGCGGTCGGGCTTAATAACATAGAGCCCGAAAGTACAGTGGAAATTAACCCTAGGGATGCTTCACAACTTGGCATAACCCAAGATGATAAAGTTAAAGTTAGCTCTCGGCGTGGTGAAGTCATCACCAAAGCTAAGGTAACTGAGGCATCACCTCCCGGAGTGGTGTTTATGACTTTCCATTTTGCAGAAAGCCCTGCTAATATCCTCACTAATCCCAAGCTGGATCCGATATCCAAAATCCCAGAGTTTAAGGTATGTGCTGTTACTGTAAGACCTTTAATGAAGTAGTTGCTAACCTTGAGCTTTCAGGACATCTTCAATTCCTCTTGACGAAGAGCCAAATTTTGGGCAAAGATTCTCCCAGTTCATATTGACGTTTTCCTCTGGATATAATAAAATAGGCAGATTGTGCAATGAGGACTCCTACCAGCAGGAAAGGATGTGCAGGGAACACTTTATTGGTATCCCGCTTTTCTAGAACTTTCGTCGAGTCTTATTATTGCATCCTTTGCGCAGATGGCGATGCTAATACCAGTCCAGCAGTTGCGTTAGATTTTCCTCATATTGGAAATATAATATCCTCACCTCTAATGGCTGTACCTTATTGCCTTCCTTAATTCCATCTGAGAGGTCGTCACCGAGGTGAGAGATATTTATTATGCCTTGGTGCCTGTTGGTCAGGAGATTCGTAAGGAAAGAATAAAAGAACTATAGCTAAGGGGGTTAGAATGCCAGCAGAGATAATTGACGGAAGGAAAATAGCTGAAGAAATCCGAGAAGGACTGAAAGAGAGGGTTGCTAAACTCGAGGAAAGGAAGATGACACCTGGCCTAGCGGTTATACTTGTGGGGGAAGACCCAGCCTCCCTCTCATATATCCGTATGATAGAGAGAGAGGGTGAGGCTTGTGGAGTACGTACGGAGGTAATAAGGTTATCCTCCGAAATCAAGCAAGAGGAGCTGGAAGAAAAGATTGAAGAACTCAACAAGGACGCAGAGTTTCATGGTATTATCCTTCAACTTCCTCTCCCCAAGCACTTGAACGCTCTAAGTGCAGAAAGCAAGATATCACCTGACAAGGATGTTGACGGAACTAATCCGATAAGCATAGGCAAGTTGCTTCTGGGCGAGGAGACATTTTTCCCTTCCACGCCATATGGAGTGCAGCAGCTACTCATACGAAGTGGGCATGACCCTGCCGGGAAAAGCGTGGTCATCTGTGGTCGGAGCAATATCGTGGGCAAGCCTCTTGCTGCTATTCTCATGCAGAAGAAAGTCGGAGCTAATGCCACCGTTGTTATCTGTCATACTGGAACTAAGGACCCCGCCGCAGTGACTAGAGGGGCAGATATCCTCATTGTTGCTATGGGGAGACTGAAATCTGTAGCCGCTGATATGGTGAAGGAAGGGGCAGTGGTGGTAGACGTAGGTATAAACCCGGTGAAGGACCCTGAAACGGGAAAGACTAAAATAGTGGGAGATGTGGACTTTGAAGCGGTTAAGGAGAAGGCGGCGGCAATAACACCCGTTCCTGGGGGAATTGGTCCGGTAACCTCGGTTATGTTAATGGAGAACACTATTAAGGCTGCCGAGCTTGCCACAGGAGGGTTAACAAAGATGAGTGCTAAGATACTTGATGGCAGGAAGCTTTCTGCTGAGATTAGAGAGGAGCTTAAAGGGAGGGTAAGTAGACTTAAACAAAAGGGGATAGTACCAGGACTTGGTGGCATTCTTGTAGGTGAAGGCCCCGGCTCAGTTACTTATGTTCGGCTCAAAAGTAAGGCTTGTGATGAGGCAGGCATAAGGGAGAAAGTTTTAAGGCTTCCTGAAAACATTACTGAAGAGGAACTTTTAAGGAATATCCAGAGCCTTAACCAAGACCCTGAAATCCATGGGATCTTTATCCAGCTTCCTTTACCGAAGCATCTATCAGAACCAGAAATACTAGCTCAAATTCTGCCCGAAAAAGATGTTGATGGCTTCCATCCCTTGAACGTAGGAAAGGCCTGGCTGGGGCAGCCTGCTTTCTTCCCTGCGGTTGTCCTGGCCATCCAGGAAATACTCGCACGCTATGAGTATGACCTTAAACATAAGGATGTGGTTATTGTAAATGTGGACAATATGGTGGGTAAGCCTTTAGCATCTCTTCTGGTTCAAGACGAGGAAGGGGCTGGGGCAAATACAGTTCTGTGTCACCCCTCAACCCCTGACCTTGCTTCCTGTACTCACAGGGCGGATGTACTTATTGTTTCTGTAGACAAGCCCAATTTCATTACTGCGAACATGGTAAAGGAAGGAGCATGGGTGGTAGATTTTGGCTCAAACTGGATAGAAGACCCTGTTACCGGGAAGCAGAAAACAGTCGGTGACGTAGATTTTGATGCGGTAAAGGAAAAAGCAGAAGCTATAACTCCAGTGCCAGGTGGGGTAGGGCCAATGTTGGTCACCATGCTACTGGTCAACACAGTGACGGCAGCAGAGAGGCAAGTGGGTGGCTAAGATTGCGCTTTGCTAGTTCAAGCTAGGTTGTTAAAAATTAGAAAGGGAGGTTACTATGCCTTACGACGCAACAAAAATGAAAGATTGGCAGATTGCAGAAGCGGCTGAAAAGAACATGCCGACCTCTGATGAGTGGCGGGAAAGACTAAACCTGCAAAAGGACGAAGTCATGCCTTATGGGAGATTATGCAGGCTCGATTTCCTGAAGATCATCGAGCGTCTCAAGGACAAGCCTGATGGTAAGTACATCGAGGTAACTGCCATTACTCCTACGCCATTGGGTGAAGGAAAAACAACGACTACGATGGGTATTTTAGAGGGGATGGGCAAGCGGGGTAAGAATGCGGGCGGTTGTATACGTCAGCCCTCGGGTGGTCCCACCATGAATATTAAGGGAACCGCTGCCGGCGGTGGCAATGCTTTACTTATTCCCATGACTGAATTCTCCATGGGCCTTACCGGCGACATCAACGACATAATGAATGCTCATAACCTGGCCATGGTGGCGCTTACCGCCAGAATGCAGCACGAGCGCAATTACGATGACGAGGAGCTGGCCAAGCGCAGCAGGATGCGCCGCCTGGACATTGACCCCACCAAAGTGGAGATGGGCTGGATTATGGATTTCTGTGCCCAGAGCCTCAGAAACATTGTCATAGGCCTCGGCGGCCGCATGGATGGATACGCGATGCAGTCCAAGTTCGGTATCGCTGTGGGTTCCGAACTTATGGCCATGCTGTCCATCGTCAGGGATCTGGCAGACCTGCGCCAGAGGATGGATGAAATTACCGTAGCTTTCGATAAAAAGGGCAATATCGTTACCACTGGTGACCTGGAGGTAGGAGGCGCTATGACCGCCTGGATGCGCAACACCATCAACCCTACACTGATGTCTACGGTGGAGTACCAGCCTTGTATGGTGCATGCCGGACCCTTTGCCAACATCGCCGTGGGACAATCCTCTATCATCGGTGACCGCATCGGTCTGAAGATGTTTGACTACCATGTTACCGAGAGCGGTTTTGCCGCAGACATCGGGTTCGAAAAATTCTGGAACGTAAAATGCCGCTTCAGCGGTCTCAAGCCGCATGTGTCGGTGCTCACCACGACCATCAGGGCACTGAAGATGCATGGCGGTGGGCCCAGGGTTGTGGCTGGTCTGCCCCTGCCCGATTCCTACACCAAGGAAGATCTGGGGCTATTGGAGAAAGGCCTCCCTAACATGCTGCATCACATCAACACCATCAGGACATCAGGAATAAATCCTGTGGTGTGCATCAACTCCTTCGACACTGACACGAAGGAAGAGATCGCCATGGTGCGAAAGGCGGCTGAGGCAGCTGGGGCACGCTGTGCCGTGTCTTCTCACTGGGCCAATGGCGGCGATGGCGCCTTGGAGCTGGCAGATGCGGTAATAGAAGCTTCTGAAGATAAGACCGATTTCAATTTCCTCTACCCCACGGAAATGAAGTTACGGGAGCGGGTGGACAAGATCGCCAAAGTGGTTTATGGAGCCGCTGGCGTGTTGTGGACCCCTGATGCTGAAGCCAAGGCTAAAATGCTTGAGAATGACCCTAAATATGATGATTACGCCACCATGATGGTGAAGACTCACCTGAGTCTGACACACGACCCAGCAATTAAGGGCGTCCCTAAAGGATGGATGCTGCCTATCCGCGATGTGTTGATTTATTCCGGAGCGAAATTCCTCTGCCCCTGCGCCGGGACCATCAGCTTAATGCCGGGGACCAGCTCCGATCCGGCATTTAGAAAAGTAGACATTGATACAAAGACTGGTAAAGTACAAGGGCTCTTCTAATGGGCGATAGGCTTGACTTAAGAAGACAGATTTCGGCGCTACAACTTCCTCTCCCTTGAAGGGAGAGCCCGTTAGCTAACGGAATGGTGATGGTGTTGGTAAAAACAAAGAGCGTCTCTTTAACCATTAATGGCAAAGAAATAAGAGCCATTGAGGGTGAGAATCTTCTCTGGGCGGCTTTAGACAATGGTATTTACATCCCCAATCTTTGTGCCATTCGGGAAAGGAGTGAGCCTTTTGCCTCCTGTCGTCTCTGTTTTGTAGAGATAAAAGGCAGGACTAAGCCGGTTACAGCGTGCACTGTGCCGGTGGAGGAAGGAATGGTGGTTAACACCAAAGGGTCGAAAGCCTTGAACCTGGCCCGTACCTCTTTCGAATTGCTCCTATCAAGTCTACCTGTAGATTGTGCCCATTGTCCTAAGAGTGGTCGCTGTGAGGTGCAGAAAATCGCCAAGTATCTTGGTGTAAAGCTCAACACAAAGCGTTTCACAAAGATTCTGCGTGACCTACCTGTGGATTCTAGTAGCCCGGTATTCATTTATGACCCGAATAAGTGTGTACTTTGTGGTAAGTGCGTTTGGGTATGCCAGGAAAAACTTGGCCTGGGGGTTATTGATTTTGGCTATCGTGGCTTCAGGCGAGTGGTCACCACCTTCGGAAACGTACCTATCGCTGAATCCGGTTGCCAGGACTGTGGTGAATGTGTAAAAGTTTGCCCTGTTGGCGCTTTAGTGTTCAAGGAAGCGAATTGACACGAAGAATACTCTTGTATAAAATAGTGGGTTTGGTAAATCAAAAACCTGGAGGAAAGGATGATTATCATCGGTGAGAATATACATGTTATAGCAGGGGCGGTAAATCAGGCGATAAAAGCGCGTGATTCCAAACCAATTCAGGATTTGGCTAAAGGTCAAGTTCAAGCCGGGGCTGATTATCTCGACTTGAACCTTGGTCCGTTAACGAAAAATCCTGAAGAGACTATACAATGGGTGATAAACACAGTTCAACAAGTTATCGACTTGCCTTTGTCGCTTGATACCTTGAACCCTGTAGCCATGGAGGCAGGTCTCCCTCTTTGCAAGAAAAGGCCTTTGATCAACTCTGCTTCGGGGAAGAAAGAGCAGAAGGAGGGATTGCTTCCCCTGGCCCAAAAATATAACTGTGATGTGATAATTTCAGTGATCAATGATAGAGGTATGCCTCCAGATGTGGAGATGAAGACGGAAAGCATCATGGACACAGTTGCCTATGCTAACGAGCTTGGAATTGCCAATGAGGATATCTGGGTTGACCCTATAATCTTACCTGTAAGTACTGCCGGTGAAGGGCAGGGTTTCGCTAAGGCATCTCTGGAATTCATTAAAATCATCGCTGAGGTTTTGCCGGGGATTAAATCAACTGTGGGGCTCTCAAATATATCTAACGGGGCACCAAATGAGCTTCGCCCACTACTCAATCGCACCTACCTGGTAATGCTACAGAGGTACGGGCTCTATTCTGCAATCGCCGACCCTTTAGATAAGGAATTCATGAGTTTGATTAAAGGCGAAGTGCCAGACGTGGTCAACCTTATCTATAAAGTTATGGATGGAGAGGAGATAGACCTTTCTTCTCTGCCTCAAAAAGAACTTGACTATGTGAAGACAGCCAAGGTTCTTACCGGCGAGGTTCTATATTCCGATGCCTGGCTTGAGTAAGGAGGTGGAAAATGGAATATAAAGCGCCAATCGAGTCCAATACCGGGGTGGTAAATGTAGTGAGTCTGGGCAAACCAGGAGGGAAAACTGTAACAATTGGAGGGGAAAATATCTTGCCCTTCCATTTTTTTGATGACGGCTCATGGCCAAATCCACCGGTATTTGCTCTGCAAATCCTTGACCGGGAGCCACCCAAAGACTTACCCAACTTTCTATATGAGCCCTTCAAGGATGTGATGCACGATCCTGCCAAGTGGGCCGGAAAAGTTGAGGAATTTGACTATGTGGATGCGATACAGCTTTATCTTCTAAGTACCGACCCTGCAGATCAAGACTCACCTCCCGAGAAGGCGGCAGAGATAGCAAGGAAGGTGGCAGAGGCAACAAGTCTTCCGTTAATTATTTATGGCTCTGGAGACCCCGATAAAGATGCTAAGGTTCTTCCAGCAGTTTGTGAAGCAGTTGATGGCATGAATTATCTCATCGGGCCAGTGCAGAAGGAAAACTATGAGGTGGTGGGAAATGCAATCCTGGATCACGGGCTTATCGCCAGCGCCCAAACCCCCATGGATATCAATCTGCTCAAGGAGCTCAACGTAAAGCTGGGCCATTTCTTTCCCTTAGAGAAAATCGTTATTGACCCTTTAAGTCCAGCCTTGGGCTACGGCATAGAATATACTTACAGTCTAATGGAGAGGGTAAAGCAGCTTGGAGAAATCATCAAAGATAAAATGACGCAGATGCCCATGATTGCTGATTTCGCCACCGAAGTCTGGAGATCGAAACAGGCCAGGGAGAATGAGGAGCAGGGGATACTCTGGGAAGCAATGACTTCACTCTCCCTCCTTACCGCTGGGGCAAATATCCTGACTCACAGGCATCTCAAGTCTATAAAATTAGTAAAGGAAATGTACGAAAGTGAGGTGAAACAATGGAAGTAGTAAAAAAGCTGACTAAAAAGGAAGAGGAAATTAGAAAGCTGATAAGGGCCGAGGTCCCTTGGGAACCTGTCGGCCCTACCCCAATGCCAGAAATCCCAGACCTTAGGTCATGGGACATGAGACTGCTTAAGACTTATAAGCCCTGGTATGCCCCTTTTTGTGACCTGTGCTGTCTTTGTACCTATGGGAAGTGTGACCTTTCCCAAGGGAGGAGAGGGGCTTGTGGCCTAGACATAGCAACTCAACAGGCAAGGATTATTCTTCTCGCTTGCCTGATGGGGTGCTCAGCCCATGCCGCTCATGGTGGTCATATACTGGAGCATTTGATTGAGAAGCATGGCGCTGATAAAAAGATTGATATGGGCACATATATTGAGCTTGAGGCTCCGAATATAAGGACGGTTGTTGGGCTAAAGCCCGAGACCTTAGGCGACCTTAAGACGGTTATAGAGTATGTATATAAGGAGATCACCCATCTTCTTGATTCCACCCATTTTGGGCAGGAGGGGAGCTATCTGGATTACGAATCCAAAGCCCTCCATGCCAGCATGTTGGATCACGTGGGGATGGAGGTGGCTGATATCGCCCAGATCGTAGGTTTTAATTTTCCTACCTCGGTGGCCGATACTCCGCTGGTGGACATGGGATGGCAGTCGGTAGATGAATCTAAGCCAGTGATCTTGCTGGTGGGGCACAATCCGGCAACTTCAACTACTGTAATCGATTATCTCCGTGAAAATAACCTTTATGATAAGGTAGAGGTTGCAGGGATATGTTGCACCGCCCTGGAGACCACAAGATATTCCGATAGGGCAAAGATAGTGGGTCCTCTTTCACGGCAGCTCTTCTATGTAAAGACAGGCATTGCCGATGTTATCATGACTGATGAGCAATGCATTAGAACTGATATGCCCATAGAGGCAGACAAGGTTGACTCACGAGTTATCGCCTGTTTGGATAAAGCTATGTATGGGCTTGAGGATGCCACTGACTGGGATACAGAAGAGATAGTGAAACAGATGGTAGAGGATAAGAAGCATTTCGCTATCCTCGACCCTGAAAAAGCAGCTGAGGTAGCGGTAAAGGTAGCGGTAAAGATTGCTCCTCAGCGCAAAAAGGAATGGATAAGTGATGAAGAGGCCATAGAGTTGGCCAAAAAATGTACTAATTGTGGTGTATGTGAGCAGGTATGCCCTAATCTTATCAATATCGGTGATGGCATAACTGAGCTTGCCAAAGGTAATTTTGATCTGATGAAGCAGCAGTTTAACCAGTGTATTGGCTGCGGCAAATGTGATCAGGAGTGTCCTCTTAATGTTCCCATCTTTAAGATAATGCAGGTGGCAGCAAGCAAGGAGACCTGGAAGATAAGGGCTGGACGTGGCGCCGTTATGGACACCGAGATAAGAAATG
>CAYVCJ010000008.1:0-4356 GCA_964450165.1 uncultured Dehalococcoidales bacterium | reverse complement strand
ACCTGGAAGATAAGGGCTGGACGTGGCGCCGTTATGGACACCGAGATAAGAAATGTCGGTGCGCCCATAACACTTGGTACAATCCCTGGTGTCCTCGCCTTTGTTGGCTGCAGTAACTATCCCGATATAGATGACGTTGCCGATATGGTATATGAGTTTGCCAAGAGGAAGTATATCGTAACTCTTACTGGTTGTGCTGCTATGGTTGCCGGGATGAAAAAATTTGAAGATGGCAAGACTGTATATGAGCTATTTCCTCCTGACTTTGACGCCGGAGGGGTAGTGAACATTGGATCTTGCGTATCCAATGCTCATATCAGTGGAGCAGCAATAAAGATAGCCAATATCTTTGCTGCCTTGCCTTTGCGGGGAAACTACGAAGTAATGGCTGACTATGTCCTTAATCGAGTAGGTGCCTGCGGGATAGCCTGGGGAGCGATGTCCCAGAAGGCAGCCTCAATCGGGACCGGATTCAATCGATTAGGTGTTCCAGTAATTCTGGGACCTCATTCCTCTAAATATCGCCGCCTTTTCCTTTCGAGAAATGAAGAGGATGATTGGAGCGTTATGGATGCCAGGAAAAGGGAAATTGTGGATACTGGGGAACCCTCACCAGAGCACCTGGCTTATGTGGCGGAGACAAAAGAAAAGGCCATGGTGATGATTCCTAAGCTGTGCATAAGGAAAAATGATACTCCTCAAGGGAGGTCAATAAAGCTAAATCACTATATCTCTCTGTATAAGAAGTATATGGGGGGTGGCCTTCCTGAAGATATCCAGCTCTTTGTTAGAAGGGATGCCGATATCCCACTGGTTTACAAGAAAGAACTAAGGGCATACTTGCAGCAAATCGGCTGGCAGCCTAAGGAGCCTGTGGGCTTGCCTACCCTGATTGGAACTTATCCCAGCAAGGTTCCCTTGGATGCTGTGATACATTAAGAAGGAGGGAAGAAATGGCAATGATACCGCTTCATCGAGTCAACGTTTTAACCGGGATAAAGTCGGCTAGGCTGATAGAGGATGCTTCTCAATATGCCAACTTCATTTTGAAGGCAAAAAGGCCTCTTCTTGTGCTCGGTCCCTTGCTATCTAAATGGTCGCTTGATGGGAAATTAGCCATTGAGTATGCTTTGGAGATAGCCAAGAATGCCAATATCCCTATATGTGCTACGGCGACTGTTAAAGGGAAAATGGTGGAATTGGAGACGAAACCTGACAGTGTTTATGATGCCGTGGAGATAGTAAACCACCTTAAGGATCCTGACTGGCAGGGAGTTAGAAAAGAAGGAAATCACGACCTCGTCATCTTTTTTGGCATAAGGAGTGACATGGAGGAACAATGCCTTTCCGTTCTGAAGCATTTCGCCTACAAGCATTTGAAAACTATGACACTCGACAAGTATTACTTTCCCCATGCAAATTATTCCCTTCCCAACTTCAGGAAAGACGAGCAGTGGAAGGGATTTTTGGAAGAATTAATAGCGAATTTGACAAAGGAGGGATAACAGATGGATTGGCATTCAGACATTGGACCGCAATACGAAGGTGAGGTAATAAGGAAGGATGACCTGTGGATTGAGTTTGGTGGTCCTAAAGTAGCTCGCAAGTTTGAGTTCTGCAGGTTAAAGAGTCCAGAGCAGATTGAGCATGAGAAAGTGGAAGTTGTTGGTAAGGATATGAACGAAATGGAGGAGGGAGGAAGTTACCCCATAACTATTCTGGTTGATGTTGCTGGTGAGCAACTCGACGAGGACGCACTGCCAGTCCTTGAGAGGAGAATTCACATGTTCACCAGTTATATTGAGGGTTGGTATCACATGAATCAAAGAGCAGATACATGGATAAGGGTGAATAAAGCTGCTGGCAAAAGAGGCTGGAATACGTTAAAGGAATACGGAGAAATACTTAGTTTCCTCTACACCTCGGAAATGGATATTATCGAGAAAATCCAGGTTACTCTCGTCACTGACCCGGATGTAATAGCGAAGCTTTACCCTGAAGCTAAAGCAGCCTATGATGCCAGAGACGAAAGGGTACTGTCTCTCCATGATGAGGATGTGGATACATTTTACGGATGTGTTCTTTGTCAAAGCTTCGCACCAACCCATGTCTCCATCATATCTCCGGACAGAATTGCTAATTGTGGAGCGATAAATTGGTTCGATGGCAGAGCAGCCGCCAAAATTGACCCCGAGGGGCCTATATTTGCTATCCCTAAGGGGGACCTTATAGATCCCACAAAGGGGGAATATAAGGGAGCAAATCAGGTGGAATACGAAAGGTCGCTCGGCACCTATGATAGAGTTTACCTTTACAGTGCTTTTGAGCACCCTCATACCTCCTGCGGCTGTTTTGAGGCCATCGTTTTCTATATTCCCGAAGTAGATGCTTTTGGAATAGTCCACCGAGAATTCAAGGGTGAGACTGTGATCGGGGAGACTTTCTCCCATATGGCTGGTGAGACTTCTGGGGGAAGACAGGTAGAGGGAAGGCTGGGAACGGGTCTGGAGCAGATAAGGTCGCCCAAATTCATCCAGGCAGACGGGGGACTCCACAGAATGGTCTGGATGCCGAAGGAAATAAAGGAGAGGTATCGGGAACCGATTGAGGCCAAGGACCTGTGGGATAAGATAGCCACTGAGGAGGATGCAGCAGATGCGGACCAGCTTCTAAAGTGGCTGGATGAGCATCAACATCCCTGGTTATTAGGGCAAGTTGAACTTCCCACATAAGAACTGGCTCAAGGAGGTATATTATGCCGATTTCAGGATCAGAGCTTGTAAAGCTGCTCCCTAACAAGAGGCCATGCCGTGATTGTGGCTTTCCTACCTGTTTTGCCTTTGCCATGAAGCTCGCTTCAGGAGGAGCAACTGTAGATAAGTGCCCGCACCTCTCACCTGAGGCGAGAGCGAAGATAGAAGAGCTGCTGACTCCGCCTATGAAGCGCGTTGTGATAGGCACCGGGGAGAATAGGCTCGAAATTGGCAACGAAGAAGTGACATACCGTCATGAAAAGACATTTGTCCATGAACCGGGGATTGCTTTGCTCATCTCTGATAAGGAGAGCGATGAGGAGATTGAGGGGAAGATAAGTAAGATAAAGGAAGTGCAGTATCCCTGGGTAGGGGTGACGCTACACACAAACCTTCTGGCCCCTTACTTCGAATCGGGGGATAAGGCCAGGTTTGTAGCGGTAGTGAAGAAACTTCGCGAATCAACTGACCTGCCCTTGGTTATAATCTCAGAGGATGCGGAGACTTTGTTTGCCGCCAGAGATACATGTGCCGACAGGCAGCCCTTAATCTACCCCATAACCCAAGAAAATATAGATACAGCAATCCCCAGGATTAAAGAAAAACCTACTCCGGTGGGTGTTCGGGCTGAAAGCGTAGAAGGATTGGTGGCTTTAACCACTAAACTAAAGGCTTCGGGTATCGACGACTTAGTTCTAGACCCTGGTTCTAAGACTATGTTGGAAGCCATAAGAGATCAAACTCTTATTCGCCGAGCAACTCTAAAGCAAACATTCAGACCACTTGGCTACCCCACCATAGCCTTCCCTTGCTTCATGATTAGAGATAATCCACTGGGGGAAATGCTTACCGCTTCCCTATATGTAAATAAATATGCTGGCATTATTGTCCTTTCCGACCTCAATTCAGACCATATGCTTCCGCTTCTGGTGCAACGACTTAACATCTACACCGACCCTCGCTTTCCCATGATGGTAGAGGAGAAATACTATGAGATAGGAGAACCCAATGAGGAATCCCCGGTTCTGGTGACTTCAAACTGGGCCTTAACTTATTTCGTTGTAAGTTCAGCAATTGACTCCACTAAGATTCCGACATTCCTCCTGGTACAGGATGCAGAAGGACTTGGCGTCCTCACCGGCTGGGCAGCGGGCAAGATCAGTGGCAGCACCATAGCTAAGCTGGTCAAAAATTGTGGAATTGAAGAGGGAGTGAAGCATAGACAGTTAGTCCTCCCGGGGAGAATAGCAAGAATTTCAGGAGAGACAATGGAGGCTCTGGACTGGAAGTGGGAGGTAACAGTTGGTCCTAAGGAAGCAACTGCAATAGGAGCTTTCCTTCCTAAATATGCCAGGGAACTTAAGGAGAAGATAGCTGCGGGGAAGGCAGTCCCAGAGTGAGGAAAGAGGAATCTCCGAGCGGGCAATTAGAGGAGATTTTAACTCCGGATAAAAAAGAAGGGAAGAACTTAATTTCTCTATTGCAGGAAATCCAGGAAAGTCTAGGATACCTTCCTGGAGAGGCGATGAGGGAGCTGGCTGGCTTCTTAGAAATGCCGCCGGTTCACGTTTACTCAGTTGCCACTTTTTATAATCAATTCCGG
>CAYVCJ010000007.1:0-26121 GCA_964450165.1 uncultured Dehalococcoidales bacterium | reverse complement strand
TGAATACAAAAATTTCGCCTAAACTTTCCCTTTTCCCGCTTACTGCTGAAGTAAACAGTCAAGGGCATCTTTGTATTGGCGGTTGCGATACCGTTGATTTAGCCGAGGAACTCAGCACACCCCTCTATGTCTTCGACGAGTTCACCATTCGTCATAAATGCCGTCAATTTACCGCTGAATTCCACAAATACTATCCAAACACATTAGTCATTTACGCTTCCAAGGCATTTCTTAATAGAGCATTAGCCGCCCTCATCGATCAGGAAGGGCTTGGACTTGATGTTGTTTCTGGTGGAGAGCTTACCATTGCTCATTCTGTAGACTTCCCGCTAAGCAAGGTTTATTTCCACGGTAATAACAAGACATTGGAAGAGCTGGAACTAGCTCTCGATTGGAATATTGGACGAGTTATAGTAGATAATCTTTACGAACTTGAGTTGCTTGATAAACTAGCTTATGAGAAAGGTATCAAGCAAGATATCTTACTCCGCATTACTCCTGGAGTTGATCCCCATACCCACAAATATACTACTACAGGAACATTAGACAGCAAATTTGGGTTCCCCCTGGCCACAGAACAAGCTGAGGAAGCTGTAAGTCAAGCTGCATCAGCTTCCAACATTAATCTGGTAGGGTTTCATTTTCACCTTGGTTCCCCTATATTCGAGATGGAACCCTACCGCCTAGCTATAGAGCTCGTCCTCAGCTTCATTCGCCAAATGAAACGAAAGTACAGTTTTCAATTCGATGAATTTGGCGTTGGGGGAGGTTTTGCTGTCCAATACTCCTTGGATTCTAAAGCACCTGATGTAGCTGAATATGCTCAAGCTATAGGGGAGAAGCTGAATAATGTTATTTCCCAATTTGAGCTAGACCATCCCAGACTTATCATCGAGCCGGGGAGAGGCATTGTCGCCCAAGCTGGAGTAGCGCTATACAAAGTTGGAGCGATAAAGGAGATACCGGGCATAAGAAAATACATATGTATTGATGGTGGCATGAGTGATAACATCCGTCCTGCCCTTTACGGAGCTAAGCAGGAAGCCATAGTAGCCAACAAAGTTTTACAAGAAGAGAGGGAAATTGTTACCATTACTGGCAAGCTTTGCGAATCAGGAGATATTCTAGTAAGAGACAGTAATCTGGCTTCGGTTTTCCCGGGTGATATTATAGCTGTCCCGGGTTGCGGCGCTTATTCCATCCCGATGTGGAGCAATTATAATGCCTTGCCCAGACCAGCCATAACTATGGTGAATGACGGCAAAGCAACTCTTATCCGTCGCCGCGAAACCTATCAAGATTTAATGAGCTTAGATACAATTTGACATGTGGCAAGTAATTGGACAAGACAAACTTCTATCTTTGTTAAAACAGAATCTTAAAGAACGTAACATCGCACATGCCTATCTCCTAACAGGGCCACGGCACATAGGGAAAGGAACTCTGGCTGTTAACATAGCACAGGCGGTGAATTGCGATGCAAGTGAACCACCCTGCGGTCAATGCCATTCTTGTTTCAGAATTGCCCAGGAAAAGCATGCCGATGTCATCTTCACGCACCTGAACTCAAGTGTCGAAATCAGCATCGATACCATTCGAGAGCTTCAGCATTTAGCAAACCTGCCACCATATGAAGGCAAATACAAGGTATTCATCATTAATGATGCCGAATACTTATCCATTGAAGCAGCAAACTGTTTACTCAAAATTTTGGAAGAACCACCACCCACAGTCATCTGGTTGTTGCTAGCGAGTGAGGAAAATCGCCTTCTACCCACAGTTATCTCTCGATGTCAGAGGCTCGAATTCAAGCTTCTGCCTATGAAGCAGATACAAGGAATACTTGTAGACCAGTATGACATTGCTCCCAACAAAGCAAATCTTTTAGCCCGACTGAGCCACGGTTGCCTCGGCTGGGCGATATCAGCTGTAAAAGATGATAATTTACTTCCTCAGCGAACTCAAAATATTAATAAATTTGTCTCACTACTTACTGCTAATTTAGAACAGCGCTTTGGCTGTGCTCAAGAGTGGGCTATTCAATTTAATCGACAGCGAAGGTCCATGATAGAAACTATAGAAGACTGGATTAATTGGTGGCGTGACTTGATGCTTATTCGGGGTAGCTGCGAGGAATTTATCACCAATCTAGACTATAAAGCTAGTTTGGAACAACAGGCAAGCAATTTGACCATGCGCGAAATCAATGGCTTCATTGCAGATTTATGTTTGCTAAAAGAGCAACTAAGCAAAAACATAAATGTACGCTTATTATTGGAATGGGTGATGCTTAGTATGCCAAAGGCGGAATACTAGCCTATGATAGTCGGAGTTTATCTTCAACCTAGAAGCAGGGTAACCTATTGCGATACCGCTGAAATCAAAGTAGAACTTAATGATTACATAGTATTGGGCACAGAGCACGGAGCAGACCTAGCTAAAGTGGTTATTGCGGAGGCTCAGCAGGCAAAACATTCCCCAAAACGATTAGCCAAAATAATGCGCCTGGCACAACCGGAAGATTTACAGAAAGCTGAGCAGAATCACCACAAAGAAAGTGAAGCGCTCGACAGGTGTAAGAAATTAGTTGCTGAGCTTGATTTAGCAATGAAACCCCTTGTGGCTCACTATAACCTCGATGGTAAGCACTTAACTATATACTTCAGTGCCCAAACAAGAATCGACTTCAGAGAGCTAGTTCGAAAACTAAGCCAGAGACTCAAAACAAGAGTGGAGTTGAGACAAGTAAGTCCTAGAGATGAAGCCAGATTGATCGGGGGCCTGGGGAAATGTGGCCGTCCACTATGCTGCCAGAGCTTTCTTACCGAATTTTCACCAGTATCCATCAGAATTGCTAAAGAGCAGGGGTTATCCTTGAATCCCATGAAAATCTCCGGAATTTGCGGGCGACTCCTGTGCTGCCTGAGCTATGAAAGCAAGCAATATGCAGCTATGAAGGAGAAAATGCCTCGAGTAAATCAGGAGGTTTCAACATCTTTTGGGGAAGGCAAAGTGGTTAGCATCAATCCCCTAAAAGAAACAGTGGCAATAAAGCTCAATGACCAGACTGTTAGAGAACTATCCCTCGATGAGCTAACCTGAGCAAGGCAAGTCATATCTATTGAGGAATATACTTTCGCCACTCGCTATGGCTATTGAGGTAGTGATAAGGAATATAGAACCCATTGTGATGAGGGATGTGCGGAGGGCGTAGCAATCGCATTCCTGCCTCTTCAGGTGTTCGCCCACCCTTACGGCGGTTGCATACTTTACAGGCACTAACCACGTTCTTCCAAGCATGCTCCCCACCACGCTGTCTTGGAATTACATGATCTAGAGTAAGCTCCCTGGTTTGCTTGCCACAATATTGGCAAGTATATTGGTCATGGATGAATACCTCGACCTTGGTTAACTTTCTTTCCCGATAAGGACGCCTGATAAAATAGGCAAGACGTATTACCGAGGGTATTTGAAAAACCTGCCTTACGGAGTGAATCTCTCCTCTGCTGTTTTCTAACACTTCAGCTTTACCATGAAGAGTCAGAATTATGGCTCGGCGCACACGACATAAATTTAATGGCTCATAGCTTTCATTAAGAACCAGAACCGGCAAATTTACTACTTCTGAATCCCGCATATAACGTCGGGTTATTTTAACAACGGTGTTTGCTCATTGCAATATAATGGCCTCTAGGAATAACGTTTCCGTGATGCGGGCCTGGATTGCCGAACAGGTTCTATGTCACCACGATAATCAGGAGCAATAATGTTGAATACCAAACTTAATTTTGGATCTACCATTCGTGAACTGATTCTGGTCTCAATCTCGTCTAGAGTAAGGCAAGTAGTAACCACCATGGGCAATCTGGCATTATAACGGTAATTAATCAATTGATATAGCTTTTCCTGAGCCCAAGGAGTAGCAGATTGCTCGCCAAAGTCGTCGAGTAGTAGCAAAGGACACTGCTTTACCGTTTCAAAGAACTCATCATATGATGTCTTACTGTCCGGGTTAAAGGTGGAGCGTAGATGGTCAAGGAGGTCAGGAGCCACTATGAATAAGACTGGCTTGCCCTGCCCCAATCGATAATTAGCAATAGCTGCTGCTAGATGAGTTTTGCCACAGCCATTGACACCTTGAAATACCAACCAACCCTCTGGCGAACGTGCAAAGTCCTTTGCTACATCAAAGGCCTTCCGCAAATTTTGACGCTGCTCCAGAGAGAGGTTCAGCCGATTATAGTCAAAATTATCGAAGGTCATGTTCCGCAATAACGAGCTAAGATTACTATATTCTTGGAGATATTGTAGTTTCTTCTTCTCCAGTTCCTTCTTCTGGCACTGACAGGGAACTACTCTGCTGAAATCAGGTTGCCCCGACGCTAGAAGGGGATGAACAAGCCCAGCCCCCTTACAAATAGGACAAACTTCCTCGCCACCCTGGTTATCTTTTGACGAGATGACCGTATCTGCCCTTAATGTATTTGTTGGGACTGCTCTTCTTAATACCTTGCCTATACTCTCCACTATCTCTACCCTCGTTAGCCCACCTCTCAAGAATACGAGAGATATACTTCCAACTACGCTTATTCATATTGACCGCTTCCCTAAAAGCTTCCTCTATCCACTGTTCTGGATAAACTTTCACCGCCTCTTTAAGCTCCTCAGCAACCAGTGGGGTTATCAAACCTATATTCTGCTCATAAAGAGCAAAGATATTGAGCGGCTCCGTTGCTTGTTTAGGAGTTATCCCATGGGTCGCCCTGTCTATGGCCTCCTTGTTAGCAAAGTAAACGTTTTCCCGCCTCCCGTTAACCTCCTTATCAACCGATAAAATGCCCCCTCTTTCTACAGCTGACCTTAAGCCGCTGTGGAACCCTTGTTTCCCTATGATAGGAATACAATAAGATAACAATTCCCCATAGGTGATAAACTCACGATGTCCTTGCTCATGATGGAGCAAATAGAAAAAACAGAGAATGACCTTCAGCTCGGCCATATTATCTACTTCAGGTATTGCCTGAGTGAAAAACGATTCAGGCAAAAGGACAAATTGCTCCCTTGCAGAAGCAGGGAAAGGTTTTTTTGTCATGTTATATTAACTCCTGAGAACTGGGAGTTGGTGCCACTTCCAAACTGTCAAATCGAGAGAACCATGGAAGAAAACGCAATTTCACTACACCCATAGGACCATTTCGATGCTTTTCAACAAGAATATCGGCCTCACTGCGAGGATAGGGTTCCTTCTCTACATCATGTGTCTTATTCCATTCTTCTTCTTCGCAATACATAGATTCTCTATGGATAAAAAATACAACATCAGCATCTTGCTCAATACTACCGCTCTCCCGCAGGTCGAAGAGCTGAGGTTTGTGAGAAGCACGCCACTCCACGGCACGGCTAAGTTGAGACACTGTGAGCACAGGTACATTCAGCTCCCTAGCCAACCCTTTTAAGGAACGAGTTATATTGCCTACCTCCTGAACGCGGGGTTGATTCTTCCCATCGCCTTGCACCAATTGTAGATAATCAATGACAATCAAGTCGATGTTACGCTCACGATGAAGACGTCTTGACTTACTTCCTATATCCATAACATGCTGCTGAGGGCTATCATCAATATAAATTGGCGCCTCTGACAAGAGTCCACTGGCATCCATAATCCTTCTTTCTTCTCGCTCAGTAAAATGTCCTAGACGAACATCCTTCGAATCCACCCTTGCTTCAGACGATAAAAGGCGCTGAACAACTGTATCCCGAGCCATCTCCAAGCTGAAAAAGGCAACACAAGCCTTCTGCTCGATAGCAGCATTTCTAGCAATATTCAAGGCTAAACTCGTTTTTCCAACTGCTGGCCTTGCAGCCAAAATGATTAAATCCGACCTTTGCAATCCACCTAATAATCCGTCCAACCCAGCAAAGCCGGTTAAAACATGAGATATTTGCCTCTCCTCCAGTGGAGGTTGCCCCACTTCCTCAAAATACTTGCTCAGGACATCACGAATCAAGACTAAATTCGTTGGTGCCCCCTTACTTCCTACCTGAAAGAGGATGTTTATAGCTTTATTGAGAGTGGACTCGACGTCAGCCCCTGCCTCGTATGCAATAGCGGCAATCTGTCCCGCAGCAGCAATTAATCGTCTCATTGCTGCTGTATTGGAGACTATCCGGGCATAATGCTCAACATACAGCGGTGTAGGTGTAATGGATATTAAATGGCTCAAATAAGCGGCTCCACCAATTTGCTCTAACCTGTTTTGTCGCATTAGCTCATGAGCTACTGTAATCTGGGTTACAACTTCATTGCGTTGGTGAACAGATAGACATGCCTGATAAATTACTTGGTTAGTTTCATCAAAAAAGTCCTCGGGAACAAGGGAGGTCGCTATCTTAAATATAGCATCAGGGTCAACAATCAAGGACCCAATTACCGCTTCTTCTGCCTCAATGTCATGCGGGGGTAACTTTTCTTCTATCATTTTCAAGCTTTTTCAGGCTCGACAATTACCTTGATTCGCGCTACTGAATCTGTAGCCAATCTAATTGCTATCTCGTATTCACCTATTTGACGTAATGGATTATCCAAAACTACTTGCCTCTTATCGATAGGAGCATCTACAATTCTGCTGAGTTCTTCAGCAATATTAGCCTCAGTGATAGAACCGAAGAGACGGTCTTCAGCACCTACATGAGCCTTGAGGCAGATCTGAATTCCCTCAATTTGCTCAGCCAACTTGGCCATCTTTTCCTTATGCAAGCTTTCTTCAGTCACTTTTCCCCGGAGACCGATTTCGACTTGTTTTACTACCCCAGGTGTCGCTACTTGAGCCAGTCCTTTCGGGAAAAGGAAGTTTCGTGCATATCCATCGCTTACCACCTTTACCTCCCCCGCCTGCCCTTTAGAGGGAACGTCTGTTAGAAAAATAACTTTCATAGCGAACCAACGAACCTTTCTGCTGATAACGCAGCAACGGCACCATCTCCAGCAGCAACTATTGCCTGCTTCACTGAGTTATGGTGAATATCACCCGCCAATAATATACCAGGCACTGTTGTCTCCATCAGCTCGGTAGTGATTATATATCCCCGCTCATCCAGTGGTGAAACTCCCCGCAGATATTTGGTATTAGGAACTAGCCCGATGGGAGCAAAGACACCATCTACAGCTAACAATGATATTGTATCATTTTGGGTATTTTTAAGCACTAAATCGGTGACCTTTTTTTCTCCTTTTGCTTCGATCACCACACTCTCCCATCTAAACTCTATTTTGGGATCAGGTTGTGCTTTTTTCTGTAATACCTTGAGTCCCGGTCTGGCACTACAAAGTCCCGCAGGACCACCACCAATGATGATCAATTGATATTTCTTAGCCATACACGAGGGAGACTAGCTCTCTGGGACCCTCTCCCACATATCACAACGCCCTCCCCACCTGGCTAAAACTTTACCATCAGCAGAAATTTGCGAGATTTCACATAAGTTCGGGCAAGCTTTACATATAAAAGAAGAGGTCTTGAATTCTACGTCGCTGACGCCAAATCCCTTAAAATTACTCTTATGATGATTCTGCTTAATCTGCATTTCCTCATGCACCAGAATAGCAGCTCCTATAGCGCCCATAAGCTCATGGTGAGGCGGTACATAAACTTCGGAGTCGAAAGTCTCGTTAAATGCCTTGATTATCCCTTTATTGAAAGCGACACCGCCCTGAAACACAAATCCGGGCCGGATTTCCTTGCCCAGAGCAACATTGTTAAGATAATTGCGTACTAAGGATTGACATAAGCCGTAAATAATGTCATCGAGAGGATATCCCATTTGCTGTTTATGAATCATATCTGATTCAGCAAAAACAGTACACCTCCCAGCGATACGCGCTGGATTTTCACTCCTTAAAGCATGGTCCCCAAAATCCTCAATCTTCACATTCAACCTTTCCGCTTGGTGTTCAAGGAAGCTCCCTGTGCCAGCAGCACAAACCGAGTTCATGCCGAAATCAACGACTATGCCATCGCGAATTATGATGATTTTGCTATCTTGGCCGCCAATTTCGAAAATAGTTTGTACATCGGGTACATACTTCAGTGTAGCGATGGCGTGTGCTGTAATTTCATTCTTTATTAAATCAGCGCCAACAATTACACCAGCTAAATAGCGACCACTTCCGGTAGTAGCTACACCACTAATTTCAACGTTGGATGGCAGTTGCTTCCGTATCTCTTCTAGACCTTGCTTTACCATATCTACCGGGTCGCCTTGAGTTTGCAGATAGGTAGAAGCTATAAGCTGGTCGTTCTCATCCAGCAAGGCTAATTTTGTAGTCACTGAACCGACATCGATGCCGAGATAAGCCTTCATGTTTTACTCTACCCTCCCAAGAGAAGTTCCCCCAAAGCTTCCAAGTTTACTCCGATTGGAAGCTTTTATGCTCTCCTGCAATTCTAATGCTTTTCTTTGTCTTGATTTCAGAATAGGGTGAAATAAAGTTGAGATGATGGTCATAATAATAAAGAATACTATCATCTGTTTACTTTTGACAAGCTTGTCTAATACCTTAAACTCTTCTCCCATACTCCCTCTTTCGTCTTCTGAAGCTTATCAAGTCTGTGAAAGCCTCAAGTCTGGTTAACATCCCCTGCTTGCTCTGCTGCTCATCGCAAATAACAGTAAGCACAGGGATATCTTCTCTTGTCGATGGCATAATATTCTGAGCTACTATCTCTGGCATACAGGTAAAAGGTGCTAAATGGATTACACCATCAAATCCGTTACGAGCATAAAGCACTTTCTCCCCTACTGACTCCCAACCATCACCACCAATATCATGGTCGACATAAGGACTAGCCAATTTATGAACCTCCCTCCATTCATCTACACCAAGGTAGTTAAGAAACAGGCTATACTTAATCCATCGTGAGAGAGTCATAGTACGCTCCACCTCTATTCCCAACTTACCCAATTCTATTTCTATATCCATATTAGCGAAAGGCTCAATAACAACATAAATCTCTCCAACAATGCCTACCTTGAGTGGCTTAGTAGTGGTGTCTTTAGGCACTCGGTTTAAGTTATCAATATATTTTTTGGTTAATCCCTTAACTTCTTTACTCTTTGTTGCTTCATCAATGGCATTGATGGCTTCCCGGTAAATTCGGCTAGCTGTTCCCTTCTCGAGCTCCACCGCCCGTACTTTGTGAACCACCTTTTCTATTTTATCCAGCGCAAATAATTTGCCGATGCTAAAGAAAAATGCTGGAATAATTTCACGCCAGGGGGTATTATTGCTCATATCCTGTATAAGTCGGATAATGCTTATAACCTTATGGTGAGAGACGTCTAACGTAAGGAAGTGCGCATTGAAACCCAGATCTTGAAGCGTTTGCTCTTGATCCTTGGCATAATAACCCAAACGGCAAATCCCAGTGCCTCTTGCCTGAATTAGAGTGTCTGCCCCCATCTCGCAAGTTTCAATCAAGCTACCCAAAGTAATCTTATAGGGCAGGCAAGCTTCCTGTGGTGAGTACTTAACACCGAGCTCCAACGTGCGTTGAGTTATCGGCGGTGGAATTATTATATAACCCTCAGGAGCCCCCAATTTCCTTGCCATGGACTTTACCGGAATATAAACATTACCAAAATGAGGTATTCCTACACGCATACTCTTTTCCTTCGCTTAACCATGTCTAAAAAAGCCTCTAATCGAGTAAGCAACCCTCCTTCACTACTATGCTCATCCACACTAAGCGGTAAAAGAGGGATTTCAGACTCTCTTGCTCGATGCTCCACAACGCTTAACATCATTGAGTCAGGACCACACCCAAAAGCAGCGACAATAATTATACCATCCACCCTCGTTTCCAAGTAATATTCTCCAGCACCGATTATTTCGGATTCAAATAACCAGTGAGGAACACCTACCACTCTCCTTGTAGCAACATCAAGCTCTTCCTGAGGTACCATCTCCGCGGTAACAACTTTGACCTCCATCTTCTGCAGCCGTGAAATAAGCTGATGGCTAACATACTCATCATAGATGATATAGGGATGTGCGATGACCGCGACGGTGAATGAAGAAGGACCAACATTGGTGGATAACTTGCCATCAATAGCCTGGAGGGGGGTAATCTTTTCATCTGACATCTTATTCCGGTAATCTAAATTACTTACCCAGCCTTCCTCTACAGCCCTCTTTAGCTTAAATGGATTGGAAGTAAAATAACGTCCCACCGCATAGATATTTCGGTAGAAATTATAGCGTCCTTTTTCACAATCTATCTCCGGGGCAAGAAACGGAGGACTTTCAGGAATTAAAGCTCTTGCCATATTAGGCAAACCGATAAGCTTGGAGCAATTATAATTTTTGTTGCCCAAACTGGTAACGGCAGGGACAAATATCAGGTCACATTTATCTATCAACGCAATGACATGTCCGAAAAAGACCTTTACCGGCAAGCAAGTATCTTGAACACCTCGCGTAACGCCCGAGTTTAGTATGCTTTTGTTGGTTGGCGGTGACACCACTACTTCCGTACCCAGCTTCTCGAAGAAAGCCTTCCACATGGGATAGTACTGGTAATAAAGTAAAGCCCGCGGAATTCCTACCGTAACCATTGTCTAAGAGCTACGAAATTCTTGCTTAATCTTCTCCAACACCTCAGGGCGTCCAATGACATCAAGCACGGTCATCGCCATTGCTTTAGCAGCATCCAATAACCCCTGGTGTCCAGCCTCAGAAGCAGCAGCGGAAGCAAATTCTGGCGAATGTAAGGAAACTTTGGAAGAAGCAATAGCAACCATGGGATGTATACTGGGAACTACCTGGCTAACATTCCCCATATCTGAACTACCGAAAGGCATTTGCAGGTCAAAAACATCCAAATGACGTCCCGTTAATTCAAGATTATCGCTAAATAGCTGAGCTAGAGCCACGTTATTCTTCATAGGAGCATAAACTTTATCACCCCAGCGATATTCCAATCTGGCGCCGCTGGCTAAAGAGGCGCCCTTAAAACAGTTTAACACTTTGCCTTGCAACTCCTCGAGGTAAGCATAATCGGGGGCGCGGATTATGAACTTAGCAGCACTATGTGCGGGTACTACATTGGGCACCTCACCACCGTCGGTTATTATGCCATGAATGCGCCCCTGTTCTTTTATATGCTGGCGCAGCGAATTTACGGAGTTGAAGGCGAGAATGATAGCCTCTAGGGCATTTATGCCTTGAGAAGGCTGGGCGGCAGCATGAGCCGCTTTGCCAAAAAACTCAACTTCGAGCGAGCTGCTAGCAAGCATCCGCTCCATCGCTATATTTAGTATAGAGGGATGTACCATCATCGCTACATCTACATCATCGAAAATGCCAGCCTTAACCATATCTATCTTGCCACCAAAAGTTTCCTCACCAGGAGTGCCTAAAACTATGATGCTTCCTCCTAGATTATCTACAACAATCTTGCTAGCTACGCCAGCACCAACCGCCGACGCTGCTATGATATTATGTCCGCAACCATGTCCGAGTCCTGGCAAAGCGTCATATTCAGCAAGCACAGCAACTCTTGGTTTCCCTTCACCATGTACTGCTCGAAAAGCTGTAGCTAGCCCAGCGATATTCCGTTCAACGGAAAATCCATTACTCTTCAGGTATTCGCTAAGCCAGGATGCTGCCTTTACCTCCTGAAAGCCCAACTCAGGATTGTCATGAATATTCAGGCTCAGTCGCACTAATTCACTACGCCGTATCTCTAGTTCAGCTCTTAATTTCTCCTTTAATTTTTTCCCATCCACCGCTTGAAACTTCCTTAAGTTAGTCATTATACTTTACCTTTAATTTACACTACAAGTTGTGATAGCAATGGTGAAAGGCGAAGACCTCAACGAAAGGCATTTAACTGGGGAAATTAATGTAGCTCAATTGCTGAAAGAATCCGTTGGCTCTAGCCGCAACTATGATATTGATACCATAATTGCCGAGCAACCTGAAGGTTCTATCAAGGGCAAAGTAACGCTAATTCGCACTGGCCAGGGAATCCTAGTTCGTGGTAACCTGGATGTCCAAGTGGAACTCATTTGCAGCCGCTGTCTAAAAGCCTTTCCTTACTCCATGAATTTTACCGTTGAAGAGGAAATCCACCCCACCATTGATATATCCAGTGGTTTGCCACTCGATTTGTGCCAAGAATCGGAAGGATTGATTATTGATAAGAATCATGTACTTGACTTAGGAGAGTTAATACGACAATATATCTTGCTAAATCTACCGATGAAACCATTATGCCAGCCTGAGTGTGCTGGAGTAAAGGAGATGAAATCATATGGCTCTACCTAAGAGAAAATATGCTAAAGCGCGTAGGGGTAAGAGGCGAAGCCACATCATGCTAGCTTTACCAACCTTGGATATTTGTCCGCAATGTCACAACCCAAAGCTAGCTCATCACGTTTGTCCCACCTGCGGTAGTTATGGTGGCATGCAAGTTATTGAAATCAAAGCACCTAAAGCAAAAGGTTAACCAACGCGTGGCTGAATTATTCAAGATAGCCTATGTTTTCCCCGGCCAAGGCTCTCAGAAAGTTGGTATGGGGCAAGACTTGTATCACACCTACTCCTTGGCCAAGAAGATTTTCGAGGAAGCCGACGATGCTTTAGGCCTCCGCCTTTCTCGCCTATGCTTTGAGGGACCAGATGATGAATTAACCAGAACAGACAACGTCCAGCCAGCTATATTGATAACCAGCGTTGCTTGCCTTAAGGCAGCTCAGGAAACAGCCAATGGCTATCTTCCTTCCCCTGCCTTCGTTGCCGGACATAGCTTAGGGGAATACACCGCCTTAGTGGCTGCCGACGTGCTCAGTATCACTGATGCCGTTCGGCTGGTTCAGCACAGAGGAAGATTGATGCACCAGGCAGGACAAAAGAAACCAGGAGGGATGATAGCAATAGTGGGAGCTGGCAAAGAAGACGTTGAAGATTTATGCCGCCACAGTGGATGTACCATTGCCAATATCAACTGCCCGGGACAAATTGTGATCAGCGGCAGCACAGCCAATTTAGACAAAGCTAACAAATTAGCCAAGGCAAAGCGTATTCGTCAGATACCGCTAAGGGTTAGTGGGGCTTTCCACTCCAGCTTGATGCAATCAGCCATTGACGAATTCGGTGAGGTTGTCTCCAACACCACGTTTCATCAACCAGCGACTCCTATAGTAGCAAATGTGACCGCCCAACCACTGGATAATGTAGATGAGATAAAGGAAGAGCTTCTGAACCAGCTTTCCCATTGCATCCGATGGCAACATTCCGTGGAATACATGGCTCAGGAAAAAGTAACCACATTCTATGAAATAGGACCAGGGAAGGTACTCAGTGGATTGATTAAGCGGATTAACCCCGAGCTGCGAACATTGAGCATATCGAGCACCGAAGAAGTCTCACGGCTAAAGGCAAACCGTTTAATAGCAGAATAACATGGCTAGCTTGAGACGAAAGGCAAGAATCGCTGCTCTCCAAACACTTTATGAAATTGACTGCACTGAACATAAAGCTGAAGAGGCTGTGGCTCGCTCAACAACAGAACAGTCACTGTCTCAAGAAGCAATCAGCTTCACTGAGAAACTTGTACAAGGTGTGCTAAAGAATAAGTCAAAGATTGATGAAGTTATCGGGCGTTTTGCTCCATCCTTTCCCGTGGCGCAAATGTCTGTCATTGATAGAAATATCCTGCGTGTTGCCATCTTCGAAATTTTGATGGATAATAACGTCCCCGTTAAGGTAGCTATAAACGAAGCAATAGAGTTAGCTAAAACTTTCGGTAGTGACTCTTCACCACGTCTGATTAATGGTGTATTAGGGTCAATAGTTGCCAAATATGGCAAAGCAAGCCATGAGCGACCAAAGGAGGGAAAATGGCAACCATCTTTGAAAAATTAAAGGAAATCGTTGTAGAACAACTGGGGGTTGATGAAAACGGAGTAACCCAAGGAGCTTCCTTCACAGAGGACCTGAATGCCGACTCTCTGGACTTAATCGAACTTATCACCGCAGTGGAAGAGGAATTCAGCACTCCTACAAATAGGCTGGAAATACCTGATGAAGATGCCGAAAACATAAAGACTGTTCAGGATGCCATTGACTATCTGCGCGACCACGGAATAAAAGACGAATAGCCAGATTAGGTACTATCGCTAGATTCAGAATTATCAGACACTGGCTGGGAGACTTGCACTAATTGCCTCTTAAAGAAAGGCTTGAGCATTGCAGGAGTTACCAGCGTTGTTATGACACTGACTGCTACCGCTGCGCCATACAAGCCTAAGCTTATAGCTCCAGCTATATATCCTGCAGCAGCAACAATAAGGCCCACCTCAGCTCTAGGCACCATACCCACCCCTACTATCATGCCACCAGTGTGAGAAAGCTTGCCAGGAAACCGTGCTGGTATGTAACAACCTATCACCTTCCCCACTATAGCTACTCCTATCAATAGAATAGATAGTGTCGCTACCCCTGGGGCCCCAAAGAGCCTTAAATCAACCATCATTCCCAGATAGGCAAAGAAGAAGGGAGCAATAAAAAGCATTATCGGCCTCCCTTTCTCCATTATCTCTCCTTTTTCTTGACAAGCGCTGAACATCAGTCCCGCTACATAAGCCCCAACTACAGGATGCAGGTCGACCAGGGTGACCAGATAAGCCACAATGAAACCAATAATTAGGGCAACGATAGGCGCTGTGCCTGAGCTTTTGAAAGGATTTAGCAGGTATCTGGAGATATACTTATGAAGCTTGATGCCAATCATGAGTAAACCAAACCATACCGCAAAGCCAATGGCACCGATTTTTACCGCCTCAAGAATCTCAAAGTCCCCTGTTTGGGCCAGGTCGATGACTATGGACAAGATGATCAGTCCGATTATATCGTCAACCACAGCAGCCACTAAGATGGTAGCCCCCTCCCGAGTATTTAACTTCCCCATATCCATCAATATCCTCACCGTAACTCCAATGCTGGTAGCGGTGAGCACCGCTCCCATGAATAACCAGCCACCAATGCCAACATCGGGACAGAGTGCCCTGGTGACAAAATAACCACCAATGAAGGGCAGGACAACGCCGCCAAAAGCCACTGCGAAGCCAGTGGGAGCCTGCTTCAGAAACGACCGAATATCAGTTTCCACCCCAGCCTGGAAGAGCAATATAACAACAGCGATGTTAGCTATAATGTACATTATGTCGAAGTCCCCTTGAACCCCGAATGGGTTGTGAACAGTGGCGAAGTTCAGAATTATAGGGTCATGGAAAACGAGCCCTCCTAAAAGGAAAGGCGAGATAATAATGCCAGCCACTAGCTCCCCGAGAACGGCTGGCTGCTTAAAATAACGCTCTGCAAGCTCTCCAAATATTCTGGCAAATATCAGGACCAAGCCCAGACTCAGTATAAACTTGAAATATACAGCTTCCACTATGGTCTAAGATATTCCATCGAACTGGTGATTATGCTGAAATAATTTATCAGTCCGACTATTTTCCCTTGCTCATCAACTACGGGCACTTCATAAAATCCTTTATCAAGCATTATGTCGATTGCTTTGTCTACACTATCTTCCGGCTTTACGCTTACCGGGAAGCTCATTATATCTTTAGCATATTTTGAGCTTAAGACACGCAAGATTTCTGGGCCTTCAAAAAAAGGACGCCTGATAGTGCCAAATTCTCGTATCTCTACTGCCCTTAGAACCTCTTTGGGCGTTATTATTCCCTTGAGTTTACCTTCTTCGTCCAGCACACAGGCAAGCATAGTCTCTTTATCTTCAGCTATCTTGATTACTACCTGTGAAATTTGGTCTTCCTCTGCCACTTTAACAAACTTGCTCAACATAAGGTCTTTAACATTCTTCTTCATCGCCAAGCCTCCTGACCAAGAACAGTCAAAACTTTGTAAAGATACCCCATTCTAAGGTGATAATTCAATACCCACAGCCCCTTGTATCACCGGGAGGCATTCACTTTCTCTCATTGCCGGGTGCGTTCCTCGTTGTCATTACGAGGAGCGCTGTAATCCCAAGCCCAGAGCGAAGCGAAGGGGACGAAGCAATCCCAATTTATTCTTTTTCAAGCTCAAAGGCTCTATGTAATGCCCGGACAGCATCCTCGACACTGTCTTCAGAAATGATGCAGGTTATCCTTATTTCCGAAGTGGTGATTAACTGGATATTGATGCCCTGCTCGTAAAGTGTGCGGAACATCTTAGCAGCATAGCCCGGTGTGGCTAACATACCCGTTCCAACGATACTGACTTTGGCTAATTTAGAGTCAGCAACACATCGTTTTGCCTCTACAGTTTTAGCCACAGTCTCCACAATAGACATTGCCCTGGATAGGTCGCTTCGGGTCACCGTGAAGGTAAGGTCAGCAATCTTTTCGATGCTGGCATTCTGAACAATGGTGTCCACACTTATATCAGCATTGGCTAAAGGCTCAAATATAGCTGAAGCGATGCCAGGGTGGTCAGGAACACCAATGACCGTGACTTTGGCTACATTAGTATCATAGACAATGCCGCTCACCTTATTTCTTACCTCCATAGATGCCTCCTTACAAATAATAGTGCCTGGGCGATCAACAAAGCTGGAAGCTACCAGTATTCGCACATCATGTAGACCGCCCAATTCTACTGCCCTGGGATGTATCACCCTCGCTCCATAGCTAGCTAGTTCAAGCATCTCCTCATAGCCAACTTTCTTCAACTTACTTGCCTGGGGCACAATGCGAGGGTCAGCAGTATAGACTCCTTCAACATCGGTGTAAATTTGACATTCTTTAGCCTCCAGGCTGACAGCCAGAGCAACTGCGGTGGTATCAGAGCCACCCCTGCCCAGAGTAGCGATATCCATCTCCGAGGTTACACCCTGAAATCCGACCACAATGACGATATTCCCTCTCTCCAACTCACTGACAATGCGCTTAGGGTCAACACGGAGAATCCGCGCCCTGCTATACCTGGAATCAGTCTCGATGCCCGCTTGAGCACCACTAAGGCTGACTGCCTTATAGCCTAAAGTTTCCAGAGCCATCGCCAGAAGAGTGCTGGAAACTACCTCACCTGTGGAAAGCAACAAATCAAGCTCTCTATCGCTCGGCTGTGCACTAACCTGGTGAGCTAATCTAATCAACTCATCAGTGGTATCCCCCATCGCCGAGACAACAACCACCACCTCATTTCCCGCATCCTTGATTTTGGCTATTCGACGCGCCACGCTCTTAATTCTTTCTCCATCAGTAATTGAGCTACCACCATACTTCTGAACTATGAGTGCCATTTTTATATTTCCCTGCTTACAAGCCTACCCATAATATTATACCCATCCTCAATGAAAAAGCCTGTTCCCTTGGCCTCAGCCTCGGTGAATCTCTTCGCCCCGTTAGGCTTGAATCCCTTGCCCCACAGCATGAATGGAACGGGCTCATCGGTATGCGTCCGAACTTCAATAGGCGTTGCATGGTCAGGCATGACCAAAACACGAATAGCATCCTTATCCCACTGGCGAATTCGGCTGGCGATTTTCCCATCCACCTCCTGAATAGCCTCTATTTTATCATCGATGGCACCAGCATGGGCAGCTTCATCCGGCGCCTCTACGTGAATAACCACCAAATCATATTCTTTAAGTGCTTCTAAAGCACCTTCTGCCTGAGCAGCATAGTCATTATCCAGTCCATCGGTCACACCAGGGATGTTTAATACCTCCATTCTCACCATTTTGGCTAATCCCTGTAGAAGGTCAACAGCTGAGGTCAGGGCAGCATCAAGCCCGTAAACCTCCTTGAAAGAGGGCATATCGGGTATTCTCTCGCTGCCCCAGAACAGCCATATCATCGTAGCCGGTATATCCCCCCGAGACCTTCGTGCTATATTCACCGAATGCCCTTGAAGCACAGATACTGACCTCTCCATAAGGTTTCGCAAAAAGTCACTTCCCACCCCATGAGGAAGAAATTCAGCAACAGGCTTATCAGGAATATCATGCGGAGGAGTGCAGGCGGCCATAAGCGTATCTTTATGCCCTGTTATCTTGCATATATGCCGGTAACTCACACCGGGATAAAAGTGTACCTCATCGTTGCCAACCTCTTTATTCAGGCTAGAGACAAGCTGTTTTGCTTCCTCTGTGCTGATATGCCCTGAGCTATAGCTCCACATCTTCCCATCACGCACAGCAACTAGATTACATCGGAAAAGAACATCATCATCCTCAATGGGAATACCCATGCTTCTAGCTTCGATGCCGCTTCTGCCCCGGTAATACACCTTGGGGTCATAGCCCAGTAGCGACATACAGGCACAGGCACTGCTGGGCTCCATCCCTGGCGGCACTGTGCGAACAAGCCCGATGGTAGCTTCACTGGCCATAGCATCCAGATTTGGAGTTCTCGCCAGCTCCAGGCAGGTCCTGCCGCCACGCTGGGGTAGAGACCAACCTGCCGCACCATCAATTATCACAACACAATATTTCATCGAAGCATTTGGCAACTCTTGCCTGCCATTCTGAGCCCTTCCCCCGTCATTGCAGTGAGCCAAAGCCCTGAATACAGTGAAGGGAAAGCGAAACAATCTCGAGACCCTTCGCTATCGCTCAGGGTGACAAATAAACAACCACAATATTTCATTTGCTCTAGTAATTAAACCACCTTATAATAAGCTAGACAACGGGGCGTAGCGCAGTCTGGTAGCGCGCAGCGTTCGGGACGCTGAGGTCGGAGGTTCGAGTCCTCTCGCCCCGATTAGTCCACAGTATCCTTGATTTCAGGTAGGAAAGGTCATGTAACGTGTTTATAGGGACAGAAATCATAATGTTTATGGGGTGGGCAACGGAGCTAAACAATGTCAACTCCCTTTCGACTTTTCCTGTGCTCAGTAATTTCTTATAATGTCAAGCCTACCTAGCTGAGCTCCCCCCTCGTATAGCTGGCATTCCTTACTATCTCGCCAATACTTCTCGACATCATAATCGTGAAGATAGCCGTAAGAACCCATAAGCTCCATAGCTTTGTTTGTAACCATAACGGCTACATCGTCAGCATAGACTTTGGCCAGGCTTGCCCTCGACAGGAAGAAATTTGCAAGCTGGGGCTCAAATCCTTTACTGCCGATTGTATTAGCAATCTTGGACTCATCCAACATATAGGCAAGGTTCATGTAGTAGGCTCTAGCGGTCTCGATGCCGATGGCCATATCGGCTAGCATACAAGCACATACTGAATGCTCTCTTATCGGCTTGCCAGCTACGATTCTACCTGTAGTGTACTCCAGGACCTTTTCAAAGGCACCTTGGGCAGGTCCTAGAGCGAATCCAGCGGCTCCGCCTCTACCCGTAATGACATTGAGCTTGAAAAGGTCTGCGTCCCTTCCTGGCCCGGCGGCGCGATATTCCTTTGGAACCCGCACATTGTCCAGAAAAATATCGCAATTCCTGTCTGCTCGCATCCCTGCCTTATCCTCGAACTTACCAAATGACATGCCCTCAACAGGATATGGCACGTACATGAGAGCAATCCCTTCATCTCCCAAATTGGGATCCGTGGTGCAGACTACACAGTAGGCTTGGGAGATCCCGGAGTTGCTTGCGAGGCATTTGTTACCGTTGATTACCCATTCATCACCATCGAGTTTTGCTATAGTCTTTATTGTGCGCCCATGCATCTCAGGGTTTTCAATATCACAGCCACTAGCTGGTTCAGTCACGGCAAAACAGCCTGTCTGGAGCTCATCGCCACAGAATTGAGGTGCAAATCTGTCCAGGACCGCTTCATTTGAAGCAAGTATGGCAGGTTGAAAGCACCAGGGAGTACACCCTGTACTGATGCTTATTCCTGCATCCCCACGAGCAAGCTCCTCAAAAAGTATCCACGCGGTGATCATTGACGCCATACCCATGCCGCCATACTTTTCTGGAAACATGCCTCTTTGAATACCAATGCCTGTCAAGCCCTGGCGAATCTTATCAACCAGTTTATGTTCGCTGTCATAGTCAAGTTGTTGGCGAACCGGCATAATCTCATTGTCAACAAAGGCACGTAGCATCTCCTGTACAAGCTTATCTCCCTCCGGCATTAACACATCAAAATAATTCTTTCCTACAAGTTCCATGTTTTGCATTTTACCTCCCTTTTAAACTTTAAAAGTCTATGCCACCCTGTGTAAAACAGCATCTCACACCTGCAGCCCATAAACAATCACTGCCTTTCCCCTTTCCGATTGTGTCTCCAAACAAAAGAATGTAATTTTAATTATTATCCTTAGGATACAACTTCTTAGCTAAATCTGAAGGGCTGATGCTCTCAAGCTTTTCCCCGGTAGTTGTTCCACTTCTCTCAGCCAAAATTGCGGTGCCCGATATTGGTGCCTTTATTTGCTTCCATATCTGTTGGTAAAGGTGATGTTCTTTAATTCCTTCCTGATGCTGGAGGGAGCTTCGGCGGGATATCCAATTGATATTACCGAAATTAACCTCTGCTCTTTGGGGATGCCAAGGATTTCCTTCACTTCCTCCTCAACAGCGGAAGGATTGAGCCAACACGCGCCAAGACCAATCGCGTGGGCAGCCAGAAGCATGCCATATGCTGCTATTGAGCCATCCTCCACAGGATGATTTGATACCCCGGGGTCTGTCACTACAGCAATGCCCAATGATGCTTCAGCCAGAAATTCCCCCCAGGCAAGCAATTTCGCCACCCTTTCCTTTACCTCGAAGTCCCTTAGGATTATGAACTTCCATGGCTGCAAATTGCTCGCAGAGGGTGCCCATCTACCTGCGTCCAGAATCTTGTCCAATTCCTCCTGTGGCACAGGGTCTTTCCTGTATCTCCTTATGCTTCTTCTAGTCTTGATTGCTTGTAATGCCTCCATTTAGCTGCCTCCTTCTGTTTGCCCTTTTCTCAATCAACCAGGCTGCAGTATGCTTGTTCCTGGACTTGCATCAGGTCATCTAACTTACTCTTATCGGTGATGAGAATGCGAAAGAGGATAATACCCGTGTTGCTTGGGGCAACGACCACCTCTGAATCTCCGGTATTGTGGTAAGGCATGTTTTCCCCAACCAGAAGTATGTCAGCAGGGTTCGATTTAGCGGTTCGGTCATTCACAACAAAGAAATTATCTGTGTTAATTGCGTAAAAGGACATTGACCAATAAGTGTCAGCAGGTATTGGAGCAACGATATGAAGCGGCTTATCACTCACTTTATAAACGCAAATGGAATATAGAAGGTCAGGGGAGGGTCTAACTACATCTCTGCTATCGGCTGTTATCGGAGGCGCCTGATATATCATGTTCATCTGGCCATCAGGTGTCTTTTGCTGCATACCTGCCAGGGTATGAAGTGTAATTCCGTACGGTAACACTGCGACTGTAGCTACATGAATTACCGCAGCTAATAGAAGCGTTATCACCACCAATTTTATCCAGTTTTTCACTCACATTCCTCTTTCGTAATATGGGGCAGTTCAATAGTATCGAGGTTTTCACAAACAGATGGTGCTGGATTATACATGCGCAGCATAAGAATAATTTTGTTTTGATTACCCGTAGGGAGCCAGTTACCCGTTTTGGGAGTTGAGGACAAAAAAATTGTAAAGTTTCCGTCCACATCATACTCGATATTCTTATTAGTGTAGGAGTAGCGGTTTTGCTCATTGGGGATCAAAAAATTATCACCGCCATATACCGTGATGCTCCACCAGGAGGCATAGGGATCAAGATTAGTACCTTCAATTCTGTAGTCACAGCTCGACTGCAGTAGCTGCCCAGCGTCGTCGGTATCTGCCGTGTAATAAATCACCTCAGACCTGTCAAGTGCAAAAAGCGCCACGATAGCAACTGCAGCCCTGGTATACATCCCGGCTTGCTCACTGCCGTAGGTAAGGCCGGTATACCATTCTCCATTTCTAATTAAGTCCTTTTGAGTGATAAAATTAACTCCCAACAACGCAGAACCAACTCCCAAGGCCAAAGCAACCACTACAACTAGAAGATACCTGGATATCCTCCTTATTGTTTTTCTCCTGCTACCTGATTCCATTCAACTAATTGTAGCAAACAGGAAGTGCTTCTCTCCTTCCCTGAAGCTGAACTATGTCTTGCAAAGCTCGCTCATCTCCACGCCAGATTCTCCCTGCTTGTTTTCTTATTATAATAACCCATTTGCGCAATATTCACTTATAATATTAAGTGGTTCAAGCAATATTCAATGTTACCGCTATGAAGGGATTCATATATAAACTTGTGGAAAACGACGATGAGTTAACGGACGCCTTTGAGGTGAGAAGGCAGGTATTTGTTGATGAACAGGGCGTTCAGGAAGATGTGGTATTTGATGGCTGTGAAGGCCAGGCAGTGCATGTGCTGGTTAAAGACGGAGAGAAGCCGATAGGAACCGCCAGAGTTCGATTTTTAGATACCAGACAGGTTAAGCTGGAAAGGATGGCTGTGTTAGAGCCGTTTCGCCATATAGGAATAGGAAGGAAGCTGATGTCCTTTCTGGCTCAGGAATTAAAGAATAAGCAAGTTGAAAAGGTGGTTCTTCATGCCCAGTTCGGAGTTATGGAATTCTACAGGGCTTGTGGCTTTAATGAATCAGGCTCACCTTTCCGGGAAGCTGGTATCAAACATATAAAGATGGTGAGAGACCTTTGACTGGGTGAGGTAACAAAATGCCCCGCACCAAGCGTTGACAGCCTCAGAGCAACGGCGTTAACATAGCCCGATGAGCCGGGAGGAAAATCTCCCGTGTCCGGGCAGGTGGCACACCTAATCATGTCAATCCGACGACCCGGTAGGATGCGCTGGCTACATAGAACAGCAAAGGAAAGCAGTCGATGGCCGATACCTCGGAACTGGTAACAGCCAAGCAAAATTCCAGGAAACCAGCAATCAAGTTAGAAAAGGTTTCCAGGAACTACCAGATGGGCAAGATTCTTGTGCCGGCGCTAAGAGATGTCACCTTCGAGGTGATGGCAGGGGAATTCATCGTCTTCCTCGGGCCCAGCGGTTCTGGAAAGACCACGCTGCTCAACCTGATTGGAGGCCTGGACTCTCCCACCTCAGGCCGCATTATAGTCAACGACACCGACATCACGAAACTGAGCCAGGGCCAGCTCACCAATTTTCGACGCACGCAAATCGGCTTCATCTTCCAGTTCTTCAATCTGATTCCAACCCTCACCGCAACGGAAAATGTCGAGTTCGCCGCTGAGTTGGTAAAGCATCACAGGTCTGCTGAAGAGATACTACACGAGGTAGGCTTGGAAGAGCGCATGAAGCATTTCCCAAGCGAGCTGTCGGGCGGCGAGAACCAGCGAGTGGCTATAGCCAGGGCCCTGGCCACCGACCCGCCGATTCTCCTCTGTGATGAACCCACAGGCACCCTGGACTTCGAGACAGGCAAACGCATTTACAAGCTGCTGAGGATGCTCAACGAAACGAAGGGAAAGGTCGTAGTGGTAGTCACTCACAATTCCGCTATAGGCGCCATTGCCGACCGTGTGGTGCGCCTGCGCGACGGTCAGATCGCCGGGACAAGCCACAACGACCAGCCAATGGACCCTGATGGTCTCAAATGGTAGCTCTGCCCAAACTGCATCGTAAGCTGCTCCGCGACCTAACTGCATCCAGGGCACAGTTTGGTGCCGTGGTGCTCATCATCATTGTTGGAATAGCCACCTTCGTGGGCTCCTACGAAGCATACCAGAACCTGGACAGCTCTTATGAAGGCTCCTATGAGCAGTTGCGCATGGCAGACTACTGGATATCGGTGGACTACCTGCCCCGCAAGGCAGCCACAGAAATGAATGATGTTCCCGGTGTACTGGCGCAGGGTCGCATTGTGGGGGATGTATCCGTCGACCTGCATCTGGAGACTGGTGAGAAGGTATCGGGAAGGGTCATCTCACTACCGTCAGGTGAGCATCCCGAAATAAATGATGTGCGCATCGAGAGCGGCAGTTACCTGTCTCCCGGCGCCCAGCGCGAGATACTACTGGAGAAGCGCTTTGCCGAATATCACCAGCTATATCCTGGCGACTGGCTCACCATTGAGAGAGACAACAGCAAGGTACGCTTCAGAATAGCAGGCACAGTGGTCAGCCCTGAATATATCTGGGTGACCAAAAGTGCCCAGGAGTTATTCACCACTGCGCGCACCTTCGGCGTTATCTTCATGCCCGAAGAAAGAGCTGAGGACCTCTTCAGCTTGAAGGGCAGTGTGAACGAAATCAACCTGCTCCTGGAAACGGGAACAGACCCCACCCAGGCTCTCAGCGAGATCAGCCGGATCCTTAGACGCCATGGCATAATGAGACTAACATCCAAAGACGAGCCCATCGCCGTCAGCACCAGGAAGATAGATATCATCCAGGGCGTTCGTACAGCTTACATGATCGAGAGGAAGGACCAGCTCAGCAACAATCTCCTGAAGCAGGATGTGGATGGATTCAGACAGCTAGCCGTGCTGTTTCCAGTGCTCTTCCTTTCCATGGCTGCTCTCGCCATCTACACCCTGCTGAACCGCCTGGTGGAGTCACAGCGTGCGCAGATTGGGCTGATGCGAGCACTGGGCTACCGCACCCTCCAGATTATGTTTCACTACACGGGATTTGCCCTGGTGGTGGGAATAATCGGTTCAGTGCTTGGGGCACTGCTCGGTCACGGCATAGCCAGCTTTCTCACCAGCGTTTATGCCGCCCAGCTTAAGCTACCGTTCATTGTGGTGGAGCCACACTGGTATATAGTAGGTCTGGGCGTGCTTATCGGGATTATCGTCCCGCTGACTGCGGGATTCCTTCCTGCATGGGCAACAGCCAGAATGCGCCCTGCGGAGGCAATGCGCCCTCCTGTACCGCGTGCCGGCCACCACACTCTGCTCAAAGTCCTGCTGCCTTTCGTTTCCTGGCTTCCCAGCATCTTCAAACTGCCCCTGCGGAATTTTTTCCGCAACCTGCGGCGGAGCTTTTTTATGGCCATGGGAGTAGCTTCAGCTATTGTCCTAATCCTGGTCTCTTTTTCCCTCCTGGACGCCACGGAGTCTCTCATGCATACCCAGTTCGAAGTCATCCAGAACTACGATGCCAAGCTCCATTTCCAGGGTCAGGGAGCAGCGGCAACCGCCTCTTACATCGAGCACCTCCAGGGAATACAGGAAGCCGAGTCTGTGCTTGAGCTGCCCTACCGCCTCCAGAATGGAGACCAGGTAGCCGATAGCAGCATTCTGGGACTGCCCGAAGACTCAACCATGTACACCCTCTTGACGCCGGAGGGTCATCCCACCACCGTCGTCGAAGACGGTATACTGCTCTCCATCCCTTTGAAAAACAAGCTGGGTGCTGAACCCGGCGATGAGATTCACCTGGAACCTGTTGTAGGCTCGGTTGGGGAAACCGAAAAGACGCTGGCAGGGTTCATCAATGAACCCCTGGGAGGCAGGGCTTTCATGTCGCTTGAGGAGGCGCAAGAGCTTCTACGGTCGCCCGGGGCGGCCACCGGGGTGCTGCTCCGTTTCGACGGCGAGCCATCGGCAGCGCTCATGGAAAGGCTTTACAGGCTTCCTGAGGTCGCTTCAATAGAGTTCTCCGGCGAGGCAAAGCGCTTCGTAGATGAACTGATGGGCTTCTTCTGGGCTTTCATCGGCGTGATGCTAGCCATGGGCTTTGCCCTGGGAATGGCAATTATCTTCAACGGAGTCACGGTGAATGTGCTTGAGCGGAGGCGGGAGATTGCCATTATGCGCGCCGTGGGCATGAGCCAGTCCCGGCTAGTCATCATCCTCACCCTGGAGAACCTGCTCATAGGCTGCCTGGGGGTTGCTATCGGTATTCCACTGGGATGTTATATTGCCAATTACTTCGTAGCCCAGGCCGAGATGGATATTATGAGCATGACTGCAATTATCTTCCCCAGGTCTTATATTATCGCCTGTGTGTCCGCGCTGGTCATCCTCCTTGTTTCCCAGATACCCGCCATCAGACATGTCTCCCGTATGAGTCTCCCCACCGCAACCAAGGACTGGTCAGAGTAGGATCTCAATCCTTACGTGCCTGCTGCGATGTGGATTGGGTAGGTGATGCCGCTGCCGC
>CAYVCJ010000006.1:0-26360 GCA_964450165.1 uncultured Dehalococcoidales bacterium | reverse complement strand
AGACAAGTCTATAGACAAACTGCTGCATTTGTCAATAGTGGTTAGCTCTAAAGGCAACCATTTTCCCTGAAAACAGCCTTTAAGCCAAGAGGCTTGACTAATCACAGAACGTAAGCAAAATGAGCGACAGGTTACAATTTACCGTCTACTCGCTGGTCAATCCCCGCTGTCTTACCTTGTCAAGCAGATCGCCAGTTCAAATCCCCCTAGACGCACCAGTGTGGCAAACTTAGCCTATCTTCCGCAGCTCTTTATACAGTGTCTTACCTACAGGGTCTTTGGGGAGCGAATCGAGGAACTGAACATACTTCGGTGTCTTAAAGCTGGTGAGCTTCCCCTTGCAAAAATCGATTACTTCCTGCTCAGTAGCTTTCTCATCCGACTTCAACACGATAAAAGCCTTGAGTTCCTCCCCATATTTCTGATCAGGAACGCCAACAACGGCTGCCTCGGATACCTTGGGATATTGATAGACAACTTCCTCAATCTCACTTGGGAAGATATTTTCCCCTGCCTTTATTATCATATTCTTCTTGCGCTCTACGATGAAGAAATATCCATCTTCATCCATATAGCCCATATCTCCAGTGCGAAGCCAGCCACCCTGAAATGCTTCCTTAGTTTCCTCCGGCTTGTTCCAGTATCCCTGCATCACTACAGGTCCCCCCACCACCAACTCCCCTACTTCGCCAACATTGAGTGGTTTACCACTTTCGTCCACCACCCTCATTTTACCACCCATTGGCTTACCTATCGAACCCGGCTTATACGGTCTATCAACTGGGCAAGCGCAATTATTGGCCACCGCCTCGGTTAATCCCCAACCCTGGTATACCTTGCCGGGGTATTTAGACTCGAACTCCTTCCTAGTATCCTCGGTCAACGGAGCAGACCCAGAAACCCAGAACTTCATCGAAGAAAGGTCGTATTTCTTCGGTTCAGGATATATGTTCTGGTAGACGAACATAGTAGGCACCTGGGCTGTCAGCTTTACCCTATGTTTCTGTATCGCTTCAAAAATAAGGTCGGTGTCGAACCACCTGACCAATACCCATCTACTGCCGCCGTAGAACATCGCGTTCATTGTTGACATGCCGTAGGAATGAGAAAGGGGAAGCGAGCTTAACACCGTATCCCCGTGCATGAGTGGTCCCTTGAGGGTTTCAGCTTGTCCTTCAGCATTAGCATACAAAGCCCCGTGGGGGAGCATAACTCCCTTGGGTCTTCCTGTAGTGCCAGCAGTGTAAAGTAAGGCTGCTAATTCATCATCCCTGGTATCTTCTATCTCCAATTTGTCTGAGCTTTTATCAACTATGTCCCGAAATAACAGTGTGTCCGGTGCTTCGTCGACTGAAATTACATGCTTTATGCTCGGCGTTGCTGCTTTGCCGGCGGAGACCCTTTCCATGAACTCTGTAGCACTTATTACTACAACTGGGGTGGAATCCTGGTAGATATATGCCGTCTCTTCAGCAGAGTAAAGGAAGCTGAGAGGAATAACTACAGCGCCAATTTTGAATATTCCTATAAAGCTGACCACAACCTCAGGGCAATTGGGTAGCTGGATAACAACCCTATCACCTCTTTTTACACCGAGCTTCTTAAGTGCATTGCCAACCCTGTTTGACCAGCGGTCAACTTCAATATTGGAGTATTGCTTATCCTCGAAGGTTAATAAGGGATACTCACCATAATCGCTAATGTTATCTTTTATCAATCGGCCAACATTCATTTTTGCCTTTCCTCCTTCTTAAATCTATTTTATTCAAATATTTTATCTTAAGAATGCCCAGAAAACAATACGAACCGAGCCTCCAACATCTTGTTAAGGCAGCGTGAAAGGGGTAAAATGGAATTTAAAATCAGGTTTTTCACTAAAGAAAAAAGGAGGTGCTTGAATGGAGAAGGCATTGGAATCGCATGTTATGCGGAGGCTGTGTGTTGGGGACATGCTCAGGCGGAGCACGCAAAAATCCGCTAAGAAAGAAGCATTAGTTTATAGCTATAAAGGCACCGTCACAACTCGGCTCACTTTCGAAGAACTCAACCAGAAAGTAAACAGATTTGCCAATGCTTTAACCGAGCTCGGAATCAAGAAAGGAGACAGAGTTGCTATAATCTCACATAATTGTCCCCAATACGCCATTTATTTGTACGCACTGGCAAAGACGGGGGCCTGGATAACTCCCCTGAATTTCGCCCTCAAGGCAAGAGAAATTACTCTGCTAATCAATCATGCTGAACCTGTTGCTTTCATTGTGGAAGACGAGCTAGCGGATAACGTACGGGAACTACAGCAAGATATGCCCAGCGTGAAACATTACATCATGATAAATCTTGCCGGGGATAAGCAACTACCTGAAGGATGGCTTGATTTCGACCAGTTATGTTCAGAAAAATATTCCGATGCCGAGCCATATTTCGAGGTTAATGGAGACGATGTCATGACTTTGATGTATACCTCGGGGACTGAGGCGATGCCTAAAGGTATCCTGAATACCCACAACAATTGGCATTCCACTTTTCTGAGCCAGCTTGGTGACCTCAACGCAGTGGCCTGGACGCCGGATGAGTGCATGATAGACTCGATACCGCTTTATCATGTCGCCGGCGTGAACTTGCTCATGGGCACTCTTGGCGTTGGCGTGAAGGTTATCATGCACCATGAACCCAGTCCTACGGAAATTCTGCAACTGGTTCAGAATGAGAAGGTTACTTACCTGGTCTACCCCCCCACCGTCTTTACTAATATCCTGAAGCTCCCCATACCGAATATCGAAGAGTTCATGAGAAAAACTTTCGCTTCAGTGAAGAGGATTATCCTCTTCGGCGCACCCATCCCCGGACCATCCATGAAGAGATTGGTTGAGATACTACCCAATGTTTACTGGATGAATTACTACGGGCAATCAGAATTGACACCCTTGGGAACATTGCTGCAATACCCTGACGTGCTCCGGAAGGTTAAGGAGTCTGAGGAAAGATTCGGAGGAGCAGAGCCAATCGGACAGCCTCATAACATGGTGGAGATGAAAATAATGGATGAAAACGACAATGATGTTCCGCCAGGAACCATCGGGGAAATGGTTGCTAGAAGCCCTTCGGTAATGCTGGGATATTACAAAGAAGAGGAAAAAACCAAGGAGATTTTCAGAGGAGGCTGGCTCCATACCGGTGACCTTGCCATAATGGATGAGGAACACCACTTCTATTTCGTCGATAGAAAGAAGGACATCGTCAAGAGTGGAGCGGAAAGTGTTTCCACCGTTGAGGTGGAATCAGTCATATCTAACCATCCCAAAGTTGCCGATGTCGCTATATTGGGCCTTCCCCATCCGAGGTGGGTGGAGGCAGTTACCGCGTTTGTGGTCGCTAAACCCAACGAGAGCATCACTGAGGAAGAAATCATTCAGTTCTGCAAGGAGAACCTCGCCGGGTATAAAGTGCCCAAGAAGGTCATTGCGCTGAATGAAATCCCAAAAAACCCTTCAGGGAAGGCCTTAAAGAAAGATTTAAGGAATCAATTTCAGGACATTTATCAATGAAAAGATAAGTATTGCAGCCAATCTTATAGATAGTGCTCTGTCATCATCTTTTCCAAGATTGTTAATCCTCTTTTGTTTAGCTCCTGGAAGAATTCTCGTGGCTCAATGCAGCCCTCCGGTGCGAACACACCTTTCTCTGCCATACCACCCCTGGCGAGCATTTGAGCCCCGACGGACAATGCTATACCCGCTTCCCAATCATTGCCTATCCTGTCATAGGTGTAACTTGTCGCCCTACCTTCCTTCTTGCCCTTCACGATTACCCTTGACACCTTAGTGAGCTGTCCATCACCAATCATGTCCTTACCCCTCCTGTGAAGCAGTGATTCCAGCAAAGAAACGGTGAACTCCCTGGGCACCACCGGGGTTCCTTTCACTTCTATAGGTTCAGCACCTCCCAACCCGTAGGAGAGCAACCTTATGAATTCCTGTCCTATCCATACTGGAACGATGCCACCTTTACACGAGACATCCTTGACTGAAATATATCTGGGAACGGTTATCGGCTCAGGATGTCCCGAATGGAATACCTCGACTCTGCCCACAGGTTCAGGAAAATCAATTACCTCTTTATCCGAACCAGCAGGCACATCAACCCACTGCCCTTGGTGATAGGAAGGCACATCACCTGAAAATGCGCCAATAGCATGCAGGACGCCAGCGCCTCCTGTTCGAGAAATAGCAGGATGAACCCAGATGAACTCAATTTCCTCAACTTCGTCCAGCTTCTGTGCCCCATGTTTAGCACATAAATTTCCCACCCCCGGGTTGTTACCCATACCGATTATTGCAGTTATGCCAGCTTGCTTAGCCTCGTTATGTAAATCAAGCTCCTCAATCGTTGGCTGAGGATCATCGCAAATATCGACAAAGTTCACTTGAGCTTCTATTGCCGCTTTGAGAACCTTAACCCCATATTCGCTGAACGGACCAATAGCGCTGGCTACAACGCTGGCATCCTGCATTACCTCTATTAAAGAAGCATGGTCGTTGGCATCCACAAATGCTGCTGAAATTTGCACCTCCTGACCTTGATAGCCTTTTACCAAGGATTCTACTTTGGCCCTATCATAATCGGCGATAACGATTTGCTTAACACCGCTGTCGACCAAGTCCTTCAGCGCAATTTCTCCCATCCCCCCTCCACCAAGCAAGACAACTTTCATCTGGAACCTCCTTTCACAAACAAATTCTCGTTCAAAAAGGGAACTAAAGCAGCAATCAAGCCATCAGTATAAATTCTCTCCCTATCTATGACACCTTTAGTGAAATACCCTGCCGCCCCCTGTTTCCGCTTGCTGTCCTGTTCACCAACCAAGTTATCAATTACTTCACCAAGTTCAACACCATTCAGGAGGCGATTAGCGATATTTTCAGGAAGTTCAAAAAGCGGAGAGGTACCATATTCCGTCCTTCCTTTATCATCGATTATGCACATTGCGCTAAGCGCAAACCATCGTGAAAATAACTCCAATATTCCACCTTCAATGCCTACAAAGTATTTGCCACCAAGTTTCCCTTTGTCGTTAACCTTTTTTGCCCCTAATGCCCTATTTCTGGCACCTTCAAGAGTTCTTTCACCTATGGGTTGTGGGGACACCTTACTGTCAATCTCAATGCCAATTATCTCCACATCGCTAAAATAATTACAAAACGCTTCCTTTGCTGCCTCTATTTTCACTGGATTTTGCGAGCCAACCACTACTTTCACCACTCCAATTCCTCCCTGACTTCACCATTGGGAAGCATGTAATCGGGATGAGGCTCTCCTTTCTCCTCCATCTGATACCTGATACAGCTCTCCCAATTTCCCATACAGTAATTCTCTACCCATTTCTCATCCAATTTCCCCTGCTCGTAGTAAAATTTCAAGGGACAAACAGAATACCACTTACAGACCCTGTGGTTCACCTCCTCGCTGCACCGATTATGTCAACTAAACTTGTGATTCCGTTTTCCCTCATAAAGCGCTCTATCCCCTGTAATACATCAAGACTAGCACGAGGATTGGTGAGATTAGCTGTACCGACCTGGACTGCACTGGCGCCAGCCATGATAAACTCCAGGGCATCCTCGCCGGAAGCAATGCCACCACAACCTATCACCGGAATGCTGACTACTTTGGCTACTTCATACACCATGTAAAGGGCTATCGTCTTGATGGCAGGACCAGAAAGTCCACCGGTGATATTTCCCAAGCATGGCTTCCTTTCATTTATATCTATTGCCATTGCCTTTATAGTGTTGATCAAGCACACTGCATCAGCCTTGACTTCCTCCACTGCCACAGCAATTTCCTTAATATCAGTCACATTTGGAGTTAATTTCACGATGAGAGGCAAAGTGGTCACAGCCTTAACTGCTGAGGTTACTTGAGCTGCCGCTTCAGGAGTCAATCCAAATTCCATTCCTCCTCCTGAGACATTAGGACAGCTAATATTCAACTCAATGGCGCTTACCCCCACCACACCTTCTAACTTAGCAGCGAGTTGAACATATTCATCAATTGTTTCCCCGGCAATATTAACGATGACTGGCACTTGCCAGCCTGCCCACATTGGCGCCTTGTCCTTGATTAAGGCATCAACACCAATGTTCTCCAACCCAACGGAATTGAGCAAGCCGTATTTCATTTCCATCAATCGTGGCTGAGGATTACCACTCCCTGGCTCGAGAGTGATTCCCTTGCATACAATGGCCCCCAGTTTCTGTATATCAACGAGCTCACTATATTCCATGCCATAACCGAAAGTGCCTGAAGCAGTCATCACCGGATTAGCCAAGGTTAATCCCTCAGGATGATGTGGCGCTAGCTGAACGCTGGTGTTTAACAAACCACCTTCCATTTCTTAACCCTTCACCATTATATCAAGGTAGTCTATAATAAACCCATATCAGTCAATTATGGTAGGTTAAAATGGTGGGGAAAAACCAGTATACTATCCGCCTTGCAGAGGATAGAGACATCCGTCAAGTAGCTGTGATAGACAAAGAAGCTTTCTCTGAGGAGCAACTATTTCGCTCCTATGCTTCATATCATCGGGAGATTCACAATCCATTAGCCCGCTATATCGTGGCATGCACAGGAGAAGAGCATGAACTGAATACAAACAAGCAAATCATGCCCGAACTTCCCTGGTATAAGCGAATTCTTAGCCGTAATTATCACAATGTACAATACAGGACTAATGAGCAGTATGTCGTTGGTTTTGCCGGCTTATGGATTATGCCTGATGAAGGACACATCACCGCCCTTGGAGTAAGGAGCAATTGTCGCCGGAGTGGACTAGGAGAGAGCTTACTTATCTCACTTATTGACCTTGCCACCCAACTGAGCATTAGAACAATTACCTTGGAAGTACGCGCTTCCAACGAAGCAGCTCAGTCACTCTACCGAAAATACAGATTCCGAAAAGTAGGGAGGCGCCCCCAGTACTACTCAAATAACAAAGAGGATGCTGTGCTTATGAGCACAAATACTATAACCGCTGCCTCCTTTCGGGCACATTTTCAGGAACTAAAGGAAGCTCACCAGCAGAGGTGGGGGCAGCATGTCACTGCCACTGAACCACAATAGTCAACTATATTTGCTCAAGATAGACTTAAAGGAATCGAGCACAAAACTCAACTGTTCTCTGCTAGCAGCAAAGGTAGAGAGCTTGAAAGCTCTGGTCAAGCCTGGCTGCGGACCCCAAATTCCTCTATCTTTAAGCTCTTTATAAAGAAAATATCCTCGTTCCCGAACATGCTTGGATATCTCGTAAAGCATCGCTGTTTCAAAATACAATAAGTCATGCCTGTGTGGCTTTTCCCCAAGCTGCTTGAATCCCAATTTCTCAACCTCACTGGAAAACCACTGTGCCTTTAATACCTGCCCATCCCAATCATGAACCCTTTCCACCACATAAGGAAACGATGCCATAAGCGTTACCAAAGGAACTCCTCTTACTGTACAACCGAGAAACTCAAGCTCCTTATTGCTATATGCTTCCGATTTCCTCAATACCACCCCCTCCCACCTCTTTTTCATCCCCAATACTCCACAAGGACCAGCAGACGCCATACTCTTGTGACCGCTGCCGATAATGAAATCAGCCCCCAGTTCATTCATGTTCACAGGCATTCTACCTACAGCGTACGCTCCGTTGAGGATAAATGGAACATCATGGTCTTGAGCAATCTCCCCCAGCCTCTTCGCATCAGGGATATTTCCATAGTTACCATCAGGGTAGGTTAATAAGATCATCCTGGGGTGATGCTTTTCTATGAATGGCTCATACTGGTTAACATCAATGGTGAATTCAGGGTAGCCCGAGCTAGGTACCTCAACCACGTTTAATCCCGCTCTTTCAGCAGCAACAATTGTAGTGTAATGCCGATTACCATCGACGATAATCGAATCACCAAGCCTAGCCAGAGAATGCATTATCATAAATTTAGCTTCTCTTGCCCCATGAGTCACGCTGGCAACCTCACAACCCAAAAATTCAGGCAAAAGCTCGTGCACAAACTCCCGAATAGGAGGATTTGCGATGTTACTTAGGTTACCCTCACAAAAATCACACACGGAATAACCATCTCCGAATTCTATCAAAACTTTTTTTGCCGCTTCAGTGAGCAGCCCACCTGTCTGTAAGGGCATAAGACTTATAATATCTTTATGCTTTCGGTGTAACTCACCAAGCTTCTGAAGCCTCTTATCCTTCAACTTTGCCCTTCTCTCCTTTAAAGTGCGATTTTACAGTTACGAAAACCGCCCCACCAACTCCAATCTTTTTCTGTTGTTTCTCTATATATTCACGAATAGCCGTGGGAATCTCCAAATTAAGGTCTGAGAGATGCTTTATCACCTTTACCTGATAGGTTAAATCCTCGTGGCTATCCTCTACTACAGCTACTACACCCATAGCGATAGCATACATATAGTTCACGCCGCTGTATTCTCCCGAAGGGACAACATCGCTATAGATAGTACCATCAGCTACACAAATCTCATTGAAGCCAGCAGGGCCAATGAGCTTCTTCCCTTCCTCCTTCTCCATAACCTTCACCTCAACCAGATCATCTTCCCAAGCCAGAAACTCACAGGGAGCAATTTCATCTTTGTGCTTTCGTGCAGTTTGCTCAATTGCACTGGCTATCTTTCTCCCCCGAGAAGTTCGCGGACTTACTATATAGGTAATAGACCTGGCTATCTCCTCGTCGCTAAATTCCACCACAGAGAATTGAGGATATGCTACTTTCCTAACATCGTCTATTTCATGAAGTATCATCGCTAATCTCTCGACGCCTAAGCCAGCGTTGAATACCGGATATTTAACGTTAAAGTTCGCCAGCGCTACCGGGGAATACATACCAATATCAGCAACCTCTATCCATTCACCGTTGTAATTAACAAAAACTTCCTGCTCCTGCCCCGGAGCATAATATTTGGATGTTGCCATCTTCGTTTCAACCTTGATATCAGAAAAACCATATTGCCTGAGGATTTCCTCGGTTATTTCCCTACCAGCACTTAAGGAAATGTTGGCATCCATTATCACTATTGACGCTGAATGATGAACCCGTAAATGGTGAGCATCCTCCCTTTGCTCATTACGATACCGAGGACCTACCGAAAACAGGGCGACGGGAAACTTGGCTTTATCCTGTATCGCCGCTAATGTGTGAAACCAGGTAGCCGTCATGTGACTTCTGATCGTCTTGTTGGAAGACAACGGCCTCATTTTCTCCAGTTCAGGGAAAACCCGACTCAACAGGTCAGTAGCCTGATGGTCAGTAATACCCAACCCATCGATAAGCTCCTCCACAAGGTTATCGGCTTCAATTTCTCCTTTTTTATACCCTCTCAAGATACCCCGCAACTTCCTGACATCAAGTTCCTGCACTATCTTTTTTGCCTCGGTTATCTTCTTGTCGCTCAAACCTATCTCGGGACGCGGCAATTCAGCAAGATAATAAACCCTGTCAAGGATGACTCGAGCCTCAGGCCCATATTGTTTGGAAACATCGCTATCAGGCAAGATGGTAAGATTTTCCACCTCATCAAAGCCAAGGTTTAATAATATTTCCCTGGATTTTTGAATCAGCTCACGCAAAAGGTGAGGTCTACCACGACCTTGAAGACGAATCTCCGTATCTACAGGCAAAAGCTTGCCCGTTGCCGTCCACGTCTCGGTAAAATCTTTCCTCGCCTGAGCCCGTATTTTGCTTAAATCAAACATCTTCTACAGCGCGACAACAAATCTCCTCCTACCCCACTCAACTCACCTCTACCATCCTGCTTAAACGCTTCAAGATTTCCCCAGCATCACTTACCATATCATCGATGACCTCCTTCACGCTAGGGATTTCGTTGATAAGCCCGGTGATCTGTCCACAAGGCAGAATTCCCGTGTGCAAATTACCTGTTTCAAAAGCTTCCCGAACCTTCTTACCCGTAATAAGCGGAATCAACTCCTCCAGAGTGGTTCCTTTTTTCTCCATCTCGATAACTTCTTCTGACACCTCGTTTTTAAAAACTCTTTCCATACTTCCCAAAGAACGCAGCACACACATAGTGTCAGTCTCCTTAGCGTTGACCATAGCCTCTTTGGCATTTGAATGGATTAGACTTTCCCTGGTAGCCATGAAGCGTGTACCCATAACCACACCCTCCGCCCCTAAAGCTAAAGCCGCTACAAAACCGCGGGCATCACCGATCCCACCTCCGGCAATAACGGGAACGCTCACAGCATCAACAACAAGAGGAACCTGAATAAACGTAGTTATATCATCCATTGGTGGCGCACCACCACATTCAAAACCAACTATGGTCACGGCATCCACCCCCAACCGTTCTGCTGTGCGAGCATCTCTCACGCGAGCTACTTTATGAATATGCTTCACATTGGCCTTCTTAATGCGTTGCACATGCTCTTCAGTAATTCTCCCCGATGTTTCAAAAGCGCTAACCCCTTCCTCAATAGCTGTGTCCATCATTCCTTCCCGGTCCACGAATTGAAGCACAGGCATGAAAGTAACATTGACTCCGAAGGGCTTATCGGTAAGTGCTTTAATCTTTCGAATCTCGTCTCTTAGTTCTTCCTTAGAACCAAAATTGCCCGCAGCAAGTATACCCATACCACCAGCATTGGATACAGCAGCAACAAGCTCAGCATTTGATACATACTGCATCCCTCCACAAATGATGGGATATTCAATCCCCAGCATTTCAGTTATCCTTGTGTTAAACAATGTCTTACCTCCCTTTTCAGAAATTTGCCCCATTATACCTCATTTTTTGAGCCATATCGCCCTTATAGGAAGTTTGACTAATAAAACCCCGATTGAGTACTATATAATGCAAATTTTCGTTTTTCACCCACTGAACTAAAATTCTAAAGGAGGATGCTATTTATGGACTTCGAGACGCTTTTATTATCACAGGAGGGCAAAATTCTGTATGTCATCTTGAACAGACCCGAAAAAAGGAACGCAATCAATCTCCAGATGTTAGATGACCTTGAGCAATGCATGACCGAGGTAGCCGCTAAGAATGATGTTGGGGCAGTGATCATTCAGGGGGAAGGAAAAGCATTCAGCAGCGGCACAGACTTAACTGAATTAGGAGAACTGGCACAGCAAGGCGGTGATGTCCAGGACTTTCGAGCATCATTGAGGAAACTTCAGAGAGCATTTTCACAGATAGAATATCTTGAGAAAGCGGTTATCGCAGCAATTCATGGATATGCCCTGGGGGGAGCATTTGAATTGATGCTAGCCTGTGACCTCAGAGTCGCTTCTGAAGAAGCAAGATTTTCCATACCTGAGGTGACTTTAGGCATAATCCCAGATTTAGGTGGCTCAAATAGACTTTCCAGAATAGTAGGCACAGGCAGGGCAAAGGAACTCATCCTGACCGGCAAGATGATTTCTGCCGCAGAAGCGGAAAGAATCGGGCTGATAAACAAGGCCGTCCCTATAGAACAACTGCGAGATACTGCTAGAGCTTGGGCAGAGGAAATCATGAAGAACCGACCATTAGCGGTGGGACTGGCAAAGAGAGCCATTGATATGAACTTTTCGTTAGGCACATCCGAGGGACTTGAACTGGCAGGCATCGTTCAGAGTCTCCTTATTTTCGGTGAGAACTTCAGACAGGGAATTACGGAAAGAGGTGCTCAACCTAAAACAACTGCTTGAGTGTCACGGAGCAATGGACGCCAGCCAGAACAGGAGGTTTTTATGACTGCATTACTGGATATACTGGGATGTCGTTACCCTATCATTCAGGGACCAATTGGTGCCATGAATAGCTCGAAGCTAGTAGCAGCCATTTGTGAGGCGGGAGCTTTCGGGATGCTTGCTATGGGGTTCATGAGCGACCTGCAGGAAGCGAAGCGCCTGGTAAGAGAGGTCCAGGAGCTGACCGATAAACCTTTCGGGGCAAATCTCTCGATCATGAACCCGGCAAATCAAAATATCCTAGAGATACTGGCAGATGCCGGGGTAAAAGTTGTCACCACTTCAGCAGGTTCTCCTCGACATATCTATCCGCAAATCCATACCCTAGGGATGAAAGGAATGCATGTTGTCCTTACCTTTCCTCATGCCATGAAGGCCATAGACGCCGGTGTCGATGGACTGGTTGCCTCGGGATTAGAGTCGGGGGGTCTTCGCTCTAGTGGTCCTGAATCCACCACCATGGTTCTCGTCCCATTGGTGGTAGACCATGTAAGTGTCCCGGTGGTCGCCGCCGGAGGCATTGCTGACTCACGCGGCTACCGTGCTGCTCTAGCCCTCGGTGCTCAAGGAGTACAGGTGGGCACATGCTTTATAGCCTCTGAGGAAAGCCCTGCCCCCACACAATGGAAGAATGGTATACTCAATTGTGGCGATGGAGACACCAGACTCCTTCCTGTGGGAAACATCAATATACGAGTTATCATCAATCCCAAGCTCAAGGAGAAGATGGATAATCCTGATGTGGACGTTGCTCAGGAGTACAATTTAATGAACGCCCCTCGAGCCTGGAATAGCGGAGACTTTGACCTCTTCCCGGCAGGCGGAGGACAGGTGAGCGCTCTGATTAAGGAGATTAAACCGGTAAAGGCGATTATAGAACAGATGGTTTCAGAAGGGCGCTAACTGTTTAACAGGAAATCATCCTCCACCATCTCCGAGCACTCTGAGTTTTACCAGCAGGCATCACCCATGTTCTTAAGCCCTCCCTGCCAACATATTGCTTTACAACTTTTCATCATCGGGTTAGAATAGAATAGAGTTTTTGCGGGTGTAACTCAGCGGTAGAGTGCTTGCTTCCCAAGCAAGTTGTCGTGGGTTCGAGCCCCATCACCCGCTGTGGAGAAATAAACAAAGAGTTATGCGGATAAAACTGAAGACCGACCAATTGAGTAAACTAGCACAACACCTCCCTTTTGAGGTGATGCTAGACCAACCCAGAGATGTTAAGGGCTTTCTGGAAATACTGGGACACGACATGCCCTGGGATGAAGTTGGACTTAGCAAATTTGGTGACCCTGTTAGAAAGCCGAACAGGGTTACCTTCGACGTTGAGGTGATTGACGGCGGATTCATCTGTGACGTACATCCATCATTTGCCTGCTATATCTCCGATCTACTAACGCAGAAATAAACGCGATGGGCCGTTAGCTCAGTTTGGTAGAGCACCTGACTTTTAATCAGGGTGTCGTGGGTTCGAGTCCCACACGGCTCATTCGAAAGCCAGCAGGTGCATTTGACTATCAAGAAATTTCTCCAGATGTTGCATCAAGCTGCATAACTGCACCGGTTCACTTTGATTTCAATTTATTTGTGATATCTTCCTTCAGTATATTTTTCAAGATTTTGCCGCCTTGGTCTTTAGGTATCTCCTTTGTAATTTCAAGCCGTTGTGGAAGCTTATATATAGCGATACTCTTTTGCTTCATAAATGAAGTTAATTCACCCAGGGTGACTGTTTCTCCTTCCTTAGGAGCTACATAAACACAGATCTTTTCACCCAATCTTTCATCAGGCATCGCTATCGCTGCTGCATCCAGAACCTTAGGATGTCCGAGAAGGATATTTTCAACCTCCTGTGCACTGATATTCAACCCGCCTCGAATTATGATATCCTTTTTTCTGTCAACAAAACTAATGAAATTCCCTTCCTTTATTCGGAACAAGTCTCCTGTGCGAAGGAACCCCTGTTTATCAAATGCCTTTTCTGTCAAGTCAGGCCGTCTAAAGTAACCCGATATTACATTCGGACCTTTATAAAGTAGTTCTCCTACATCGCCCACTTCAGTTATCTCCTCGCCAGTCTCAGGGTCCAGGAGCTTTGTTTCAGTGCTTTCGCTATAGATCTTCCCTTTCCATGTTACCCCTCGCTTACCGTATTGAGGCAATCCCTCTACCCTTTTCTCCAAATCGGGGACGTCCATCGCTCCGGAAACAATGCCTGGACCCTCGTTCATCCCCCAGATATTCCCGATCTCCATGCTCCACCTTCTTTCAAATTCCTGAGCGGACCATAGGGCTGGTGGTGCCCCACCTATGGTGATTGACCTCACAGCGCTCAGGTCAAACTTATCTACCATCTGGTGCTTTGCTATAGCGTTTACCAGCGCAGGAACAAGAAGAGTGTAGTTTACCTTCTCCTCTATCATTTGTCGCAGCCAAATCACCGGACGAAAGGGATGATGCAAAACAAATGTACCGCCGACTATGAGCCAGGGAATATATATTGTTCCCACTGAAGCGATGTTAATCAATGGGCCAGCAGTTAGTAGTGTTTCTCCCTTTCTGATCCCCGTTAGCTCTAGTTCTCCAGTACCTTCAATAATCCAGTTATTGTGGCTTAAAGGACATCCCTTGGGCTCGATTTCAGTGCCGTAAGTCCAGCAAATGGTAAAAATGTCGTTAGCATCTATTTTCACCTCATCAAGTTTGCCCGTTATCTCTCCTTTGCCCATTTCTCTCAGTTCTTGTAAGTAAATTATGTGCTTTAAATTGGGGAGTTTTGCCCGCAGTTTTTCGACCATTTCTCCATGTTTAAAATCATGAAATTCCTCGACCGTAATGAACGCTCTGGCTTGAGTTAGCTCACCAACATATCGTAATTCTGATTCTCTCCATTGCATTGGCACAGCAGAGATGAGGGCTCCTGCCCTAGCAATAGCCAAATAAAGCATTGCCAATTCCCAACAATTGGGAAGCTGAACGATAATAATGTCATCCTTCTGAATACCCATTCTTAAGAAACTCTCTGCGGTGGCATCCACTGCCCGGTCCAATTCCCTATACGTAAGCCTCTCCGGCATTAAGCCCACCAATTGCTCCTTGTCAGGAGGATCCACCAGGCAAACTCTATCAGGGTCCTCACTTACATGCTCTTTGAAATAATCGATAAGCGATTTCTTCCCCCAATATCCCTTCGCTGTGTATTCTTCAATTCTTTCTGGTGAATCCAGAATCATTTCATTATCCCCCTTTGGTTTTATCCTAAGGCTTTTGCGCTATCTCTGAGTCTCGCTAATCTTTCTTTCAGCACTGCCTGGCCGTCAGGCTTCCTCTACTCAGTTGGGCAGCTGGCAAGGACTAGCCAGGCTAAAATTTCCTTGACACCCTTATAAGCATCATAGCTACTGGTGCTGAGCGAGCTATCGACAAACGCATCAAGATCAGGAACGGCAAACAGACAATTGGTAACACGGTGGCCATGACCAGTCAGCCCCAGCACCACTGCCAATACGCTGGCCGAACCCACCCGCTCCGATACATCTCTAAGGCTCTTTGCGGGTACTTGTCGTTAGTGACTAACCGCCATATCACCAGTCTTTCCCTCCCCCATTCCTCATTAGCCGACGATTGTAGAAAAGGCTAGGGTGAATGTCAACCCTCCCCAGCTGCATTAGCAACAAATCTCCCTTTTGATCTCCCACCCACTGATTACAAAGGGAAACCTAATGGAGGAGAAGTCAACATGAGTGGAAACGCTTTGTTTTTGCGAAATTTTAGGAGGAAAGTTGGCAAAATTAGAAGAGGATTCACTCTCTGAAAACGCCGTGTCATTCGGAGCCCTTCGTCTCCTTCCACTCAAAGCTTGAATCACCTTCTCCCACAGACAACCTTATCCTCACCGCCGGAGCAAATTGCACCGCTGCTCGGAACCGAGGGAAAGTGTGGAAGGCTACTTCCAATACCAGCCTTGCCGGACGAAGTGAAGAAGTGCGGTTATATAAATCAGTTATATTATAATGGAGCGGATGAGCATGAATGGCGCGGCAACCAAAAGGGCTGCCTTATTTGTTGCTTCATTAGCCTCTTTCCTCACTCCCTTCATGGGTTCTTCCGTCAACATTGCGCTTCCATCAATAGGGCAGGAATTTGGGATGAATGCGGTTCTATTAAGCTGGGTCGCTACCTCATACCTTCTAGCTGCGGCAGTGTTTCTCGTCCCCTTTGGAAGGATAGCAGATATGCACGGAAGGAAGAGGATTTTTACATTCGGCATAGTGCTCTATACTCTCTCTTCTCTTCTTTGTGCCACTTCCACCTCTGCCACTTTGCTTATTTCGTTCAGGGTTTTACAGGGAATCGGAGGAGCAATGATATATGGCACCGGGGTAGCGATTCTAACCTCGGTATTTCCTGTGGGTGAGAGGGGCAAGGCTCTGGGAATAAATGTTGCTGTCACCTATTCAGGCCTTTCACTGGGGCCGCTTTTAGGTGGATTGTTAACACAGCATTTTGGCTGGACAAGCATTTTCCTTGCTAATGTACCTCTTGGCTTGATAATAATCGCCCTTGTTTTCTGGAAACTGAAGGGGGAGTGGGCCGAGGCGAAAGGAGAAAAGTTTGATTTTGGCGGCTCGTTAATCTACAGCCTCATGCTAGTAGCCATAATGTACGGTTTTTCTGTGCTGCCGGCGATGTTGGGTAGATGCCTGGTTGCAGCTGGTGCCTTAGGGATTCTAGCATTTGTCAAATGGGAAATGAAGGCAGCAAGTCCTGTTCTGGATATGAATTTGTTCAGAAACAACAGGGTATTCACCTTTTCTAACCTGGCAGCGTTGATTAACTATAGCGCAACGTTTGCAGTGGCCTTCTTCCTAAGCCTTTACTTACAGTATGTCAGGGGGCTCAGCCCTCAAGAGGCAGGCTTGATTCTGGTATCCCAGCCCGTCGTAATGGCTATTTTTTCACCCTTTGCTGGCAGGCTTTCAGATAGAATCGAGCCCAGAATAGTTGCCTCAATCGGCATGGCGTTGACAGCCATCGGGCTTTTTCTTTTCACCTTTCTGAGCCACAACACAACATTGCCCGTTATCATCGCTAACCTGGTCCTTCTTGGTTTCGGCTTTGCTCTCTTTTCATCCCCCAATACAAATGCAGTCATGAGTTCTGTTGGAAAGAGGTCTTACGGAGTAGCTTCAGGCACACTTGGAACGATGCGGCTGATTGGACAGACACTCAGTATGGGAATTGCTATGCTGATAGTTGGCATGTACATGGGTAGCGTCCAGATTACGCCCGAATGCTACCCGCTTTTCTTGAGAAGCGAGCAAATAGCCTTCCTGATTTTTGCTATCCTTTGTTTTGCCGGCATATTCGCATCGCTTGTGAGAGGGAAAGTACGATGAAGACACCTTACGCAACCCGATGAACCTTGACAAGGTTAGTGCTACCAGATATACCCGTTGGAATGCCAGCGGTGATAACCACAAGCTCGCCCTTTCTGGCAATACCCGTTTCCAGCGCTAATTGTGCACCTCTTTGAAACATAGCATCCACATTCCCTGGCCTAGCAACAACATATGGCTCGATGCCCCAGCTAAGAGCAAGCTTCCTCGCCACATCAGGATTGTGGGTAACAGCCAGGATGGGCGCCTTGGGGCGATACTTGGATACCCGCAGTGCCGTGCTTCCCGAACTTGTATAAGCTACAATACATGCTGCCCGGATTTGTTGCGCTATATGACATGCTGCATAACTTATAGCATCGTCCGTTTGCGGCACAACCTGCTCGCCCTTCTCCACCAGCATGCGTTTATACCGCAGCGCTTTCTCACTTTCAACAGCAATATTTGCCATCATCCTGGCAGTTTCTACAGGATACCTGCCGGCAGCTGTCTCATCTGACAACATGACTGCATCTACACCGTCAAAGATAGCGTTAGCGACATCACTCACCTCAGCCCGAGTAGGTCGCACCATGCCTACCATAGATTCCAGCATCTGGGTGGCTACAATCACAGGCTTACCAACCTGGTTGCATTTACGTATGATCTCCTTCTGCACTATTGGCACTTTTTTCAAAGGTATCTCTACCCCGAGGTCACCACGGGCTACCATTATGCCGTCGGCTTCAGCGATAATCCTATCGATGTCATTCACTCCTTCATGCTTCTCAATTTTGGCGATAAGTGGAATACTGGCTCCTTTTTCATACAAGAACTGCCTTGCTCTGACTACATCGGCTGCGGAGCGAACAAAGGAAATGCCGATGAAATCCACGCCCTGCTCCAATCCAAAGGCGAGGAGCTTCAGGTCCTGGCTGGTAATAGAAGGCACATTGAGCTTGACGCCCGGTACATTTATACCCCTATTCGCGGTGAGCACACCACCAACAACTACTCTACATCTCACTTCACCATCTGTGGTAGATATCACCCTTACCTGGATAGCTCCTTCATTTAGAAAGATGGTGTTACCAACCCTAATATCACTGAGAAACTGTGGGAAGCTTACCGATATTTTCTGTTCATCGCCTGAGACTTTCTCACTGGTAAGAGAAAACTGATCGCCCTCCTTCAGATACACCTCTTTTTCGCTTAGTGGACCTGTCCTCAGCTTTATGCCAGGCAAGTCCAGCAGAATAGCCACTGGCATACCCAGTCTGGCCGAAACGGCGCGGACAGTTCTGATGACTTCAGTATGCTCTTCTTCAGTACCATACGAGGCATTGATGCGGGCCACGTCCATGCCAGCCCGGACCAGCCTTTCTATCATCCTGCTCGACCTGCTCACCGGGCCGATTGTGCAGATTACCTTAGTTTTTCTGAGCATTCTGTACCTTGATATCATTGACCAACATTATTACGGCATTTCCTGGGCTCAGTCGACCTGGACATCATGCATGAACTGAGCTGTTTCCTCGGGTAAAGCGGTAGTGATGGAGATACCAGACCCGATCTCGAATCCCGCCGCTTCAGTGAGCCGGGGAATGATTCTCAGATGCCACAGGTAATACTCGTTGCTTTCCTCGCCCGTGAGGGCAGAGTCTATGACATAGTTGAAATCAGGATTATTAAGCCCCCGATACAGCTTGAGCAGAGTTATCCGTAGAACATAAGCCAGTTCCTTCAGCTCTTCCGCAGAAACATCACAAAAGCATGCTTGTTGCATTTTAGGCAGGATCCATGTCTCAAAGGGCTCGTGGGAAGCAAAGGGATGGAACACCACAAATCTTTCGGTCTCCGTCACTATTCTCTCACCTGCTTCAAGTTCGCGGACCGCCAGGTCAGAATAAAGACATCGGCCAGTATCATCATAATAGCGAACAGCCACTTCGTGTCGCATCCTGATATGTTTCGGTACTACCGGGACGGCTATCAATTGCGAATGAGGATGCTCCAGTGAAGTCCCCGCCGCTAGTCCATAGTTCTTGAATATGATAATCAATTTAACGAACGGCAGGCGGCTGAGTGCCTTATACCTTTCTTGATAGGCACGCAGGACATCCATTACCTCAGTATCTTCCATCAAAGCAAGTGCTTTGTTGTGTACCGGCGTTTCCACAATCACTTCGTGAACCCCAACACCATTCATGCCCAAAAAGAAACCTTTCTCCTCACTTCTCGTGGTATCGCCCTGTGGCGTGAGGGCAGGAAACTTATTGGCAAATGCTCTTACCCGCCACCGCTGAGTCTTTTCATCCCGGTATGACAGTGTCTCGGGTACCGCCATGGCCTCATTCCCGGCGCAAAAGGGGCATGAAGATAAAAAGGACGGGATCTCAGGTCTAGCCTTTGCATGCACAAAATCGCTGGGCCTTTTCGACCTCTCCCGGGCTATGATAACCCATTCTTTTGTCGTAGGATCCTGTCTTATCTGCGACATATTCCTATCTATTTCTACGGCCCCGCTGCGGCTGCTATAATCCCAGGTCCTCTCCAACGATGATCACCGTTATTCTATCCTTCTCGTATTGGTGCTCAATGGTAACAACAGCATTGCAGAATCTCAGGGAGTCGCGGCAATCAACGCATTTCCCCGTCTCAGCGCACGGGAGGGGAAGACCCAGATGTCTGGCATGAATGGGCGCCACATAATCCTTGATTCTCCGCCTCGCTACTTCCGTATCAGGAACAACCTTATTTATTCCAGCGACAACGATTACCTTAGAGGGACCAAAGATTAAGGCCGCCACCCGACTGCCGATGCCATCAATGTTAACCAGTTTGCCATCCATGGTGACCGCATTGGTACTCATCAGAAAAACATCAGCTAACAGGCTTTCCTTCCGCAGGTTATACTTTTGTTCTCCAGTAAGCTGCGGTTTATGACGATCAATCAAATGGTAATTTCCCGCCCGCAGCACGTCTTTAACCCCAATTTGGTCCAAAGATAGCGAGCCTCCATAACCTACTTTGCTTCCTGGTGGAATCAGGCTGAGCACCCTCTCCCTGGCTTCTTCCCCGGTTTTGACATAGAAGGCCATCATATTATTCTTCTCCAGGGACTCGATTACCTCCCGGGCCAGCGTTTCTTTATACCACTCTTTGATCTCAGTTACGTTATCCATTTCTCACCTTCAGCTCTCTTTACCAACTCAAACATCGTTGTCATGAATCAAGGAATGCCTCCACCAGGGTCAGATTCATGGCATAAGGTATAATAACCACATCCCACCCCCGAATCCAGTATATCATGTGGTCCTCCACTGGCTTAATTGGCAGCCAGTTTCCCTAAAAACCCCAATAGTATCAGGTTCACAGGCTATTGTCTCCCTCCATGAGGTTGCTGAGGGAATATCCAAGGGCGATTGAGCCCAGAACTGTGAGCGCCGTCAGTATTACCACATATTCCCATCCGAAGTAGGCGATCATGACAGGCAATAGAAACGGCTTGACAGCCCTATTGTATAGAAATATCCCAATCGGGGAATTTCCTGCTCCCTTTTCCCTCAGGTCCTTGAGCAAGGGATACCAGACATAGATGGGCCCCGTCGAGACGATTCCTGCTGCCGCTGGCAATAGGATGCCCTTAATACCAGCCCCTTTACCAAGAAATCTTGCAATCTGCGTTGGCTTTAGCAAGAGATTTAAAAATATCATGAGTACGAAGACCAGGCCCAGGGGCATGAGCATATTGAGAAAAATGTTACCGCTACTCTTAAGAGCCAAAGAGGTCTTATCTGGCATCACAACAAAGAGAACACCGTAAATTACCACCATTGCGGCTGGGAAAAGAATCATGCGTGTTGCAGGCCTTATATTCTTAGATTTAGAACTATCTGCGTTCAAGAAACTCAACTCCCGATAAGATTCAGAATTAGCACTGTAATAATGGCAATCGGTATAGCTAGAATAAATGAGAGGCCGTTTCTCAGCAAGGCAAATCTTCTGCCCAGGGCTGCTATCTCAGCGGGCATCTGCACCAGGCCTACGGTTACCCATGTAATAATGAAAGCGGTAACAGCAAACAGGCTGATGCCATATTTCAATAACTCTCCCCCGATGACATAGCTATTAATAGGGCTCCCGGAAAGGATGCTCCCGAAGCACGCTCCCCAGAGGGTGTCCAGTGCCACATTGCCAGAGAAGATGGATGCCAGAAACTGTTTCGAAACGAACGCGTTGAACAAGCCTATGAGCAGCACAACTCCCAGCAGCATGGGTAGCAGAGCAATAAATTGTCTGGCAGAACTTCCAGTTGCCTGAACTAAGGCACTCTTGTCAACCTTAATCCCTCTTGACTTGGGTCCAGTGCCAGCCCGCATTTCCGCTTCCAGTTCGCCCTTCTTGTATTTCTCCACCATCTCCCCCACTGTACCACTCAGGCCAGTCAAGACCTCTATCCCATTGGCCTTAAGGTGATTATAGGCAGCAGGGCTACAGTAACCGGTCAGAACTGTTTTGATATCTTTGCTAATGGCAAGCACAATAGCCTGCATACCAGCGCCCCGTTGACCTGAAGCACCGGGGTTTGGCACAGCTTCAAATTCCCGGCTCTCTAGATCAACGATGACTAAATATTGAGAAGTGCCGAACTTGTCCCCCACCTTGGCATTCAAATTCGAACCATCGGATGATATTGCTATCTTCACGGGCTACCTCCTTAAATGGTTTGACACGCATGCTATTGTATATTATAGGTTAACTGCAGCATGCTTCCAATAATACAGTACCCAGGTGCTCCCAATACTAAATCCCGGCAGTGAACCGGCGGATGCCTAGATAGATGACGGTGGCAACCGAAGTTCTAAAACAAGCCCTGATAATTACGCTATTTGTCTTCGTCATGATGGTGCTTGTAGACTACATCAACGTCATGGCCAGAGGACGCCTTTCTCTCAACGTTCGAGGTGGTCGATGGCGACAGTATTTCCTGGCATCATTTCTTGGGGCAACCCCGGGATGTCTCGGCGCCTTCCTTAATGTTTCCTTCTACGTTCATGGTCTACTCTCTTTCGGCGCTATTGCTGCTGGGATGATTGCCTTCACGCTGTTCAAAATAGCATTCAGGAGATAGACAGGGTTTATATAGCAACATAAGTTCTAAAGCGGCGAGGAAAGACCATGTGCTTCCACTTACCGGCAGCTTTCAACAAAGCGATGTATTGTTTCTTCAGCCATGTTGACATGCCATATTCTTCCTGCTACTTTTCCTTTGGGATCCGGTGACGGTCTCTGGAGCACCAAAATTGAAACCCGAGAGCGACGTGATTATCGTCGGCTGTGGCCCGGCAGGAGCGACGCTAGCATACGAACTGGCCAGCAAGGGAATCAGAGTACTAGTACTTGAGAAAACCAAATTCCCGCGGTACAAATGCTGCGCCGGTGGTCTCACAATCAAAGCTGCCCATCTCCTCGGAGAAGACCTGCATGGACTGGTGGACGATGCTATTTCGGACGTTACCATAGCTCTTTCTGGCAGGAATCCATATCACGGTTATTCCAGCGAGCCGATTATGTATACTGTTACCCGCGAGAAATTCGACCTTGCGTTAATGAAAAGAGCAGAAAAGGCTGGCGTTGACCTCCTCCAGGATAGAGAAGTACGCAGCATTGCTTTTAATAGAGAGGGTGTAGATGTTTCTACAGTAGAGGGAAATCTGCGATGCAAAATCATAGCTGGGGCGGATGGAGCGAGAAGCGTAGTAGCTCGGGCAGCAGGAGCAGATGTCAATAAACAGCGCCTGATAGCGATAGAGACGGAGGTGCTCGTGGATAGGAACGAGTTGGCAAGGTGGAAGTCCCATGTGGCAATTGATATTGGACGAATTCCTGCTGGCTATGGCTGGGTCTTCCCAAAGGCCAGTCATCTCTCAATCGGAATGGGATGTCTTGCTGACGAGGCAAAGAACTTGAAGCATTTTTTCCTGGAGTTTCTGCAGTCTTTGCAGCTAGGCCACTATACTATTGACAGATGGACCGCAGACATTCTGCCGATGTGCACTGGTTCACAGACTCTTGCCCATGGCAGAGCAATACTGCTGGGAGATGCTGCTACTCTTGCCGATCCACTAACCGGGGAGGGCCTGCACAATGCAATTTTCAGTGCTCAACTTGCCGCGCCACCGATTCAGAAATTTCTAAATGGAGATGAACAGGCACTGGAAGAGTACCGCCGCTGCGTAGAAGAAAAGATAATATCCGATATGAGAATAGCCTACACATTCTCCAAGGTATTGGCTCATCTTCCATTGAAACTTTTCGGGCTTCTCGACCGAGATGAAAGGGTGTGGAAGGCTGGCTGTCGTCTGCTGACCGGGGAAACTAATTACCAGACAATCGCAAAGGAGCTAGGTAGTCTGGGAGGCTTACCCCGCTTTTTGAACCTCAAGGGGCAGCTGAGGCTCTAAACAGGTTATGTCAGGTAACAAGGAATCTGGGCTATGCTTTTTATCCCCGGAACGCTAATTGCCATATTGACATTCCCAGGTGTCATAGTCCATGAGGCAGGACACAGGCTTTTCTGCAGCCTCGCTGGTGTTCGTGTCTATAAGACCTGCTACTTTAGACTGGGCAATCCTGCTGGATATGTTATTCACGGCCCGGTACACAGTTATGGGGCTGGTTTTCTAATCTGTGTGGCTCCGTTTATCGTTAACACGGCTATCGCCCTCCTCATATTTTCCATTGCGGTAAATGTTTCTTCCACTGCGGTCGCTTTCCCATTGTACTGGTTGGGTATATCCATAGGGATGCATGCATTCCCCAGCAGTGGAGATGCCGATAACTTGTGGCGTTACTCGAAAGCGGCCTGGAGGCACAATCCTCTGGCTGTTTTGGGTTTCCCGGCTGTTATCTTAATAAAGATAGCTGCCGTGCTCAGTATTATCTGGTTTAACCTGTTCTATGCTATTGCTCTACTGCTTCCGTTTGTGGTTTAACGTGCTAAATAACAATAGCTTGTGACCAACCTCCGTGCCAGGTATAGGAATTGGTTTCGCTATTGAGGTGGTCGCCAGCATCACTGTCGAGGGTTGTTTGTATATTAGTGTACACGGCTGGCATTTCCCTGGTAACAGAGTGACGTAAGCCCTGTCTGGCGTTTTGACTGCTGAGGTAAGTTCAACTAGAGCTTAACAATAGTTACCCCATCACCACCCTCTCCCTTCTCACCGGGACGAAAGGATTTGATTAGAGAGTGGGAAGCCAGAAGTTCTCTGACGATATTGCGCACGGTGCCAGTGCCGAACCCATGAATGATACACACCTCGTTCAGATTAGCCAGACTGGCGTCGTTGAGGTAATTATTGAGCAGCCATTCTATTTCCTCGGCTCGTTTTCCTCGCAGGTCAAGTTCCGCTGAAACTGGACGCCCACGCAATTGCTTCCTCACGGGAATAAATTTTGGAGTGGCGCTGCCACGTGGCGACGCCACCTTTTCTACGGCGTCGAGCCCGAGCCTGAGCCTGGTCAGCCCGGCCTGTACTTCAATCTGTCGTGTTTTCTGTGATACTGAGAGCACCGTTGCTTGCAAATCCACTTCTTTTAACCGAACCGTATCACCAACAGAGATGCTGCTCTCATCTATTACCTCTTCACCCTTCTTTACATCTACCTTCGGCTGCCAGATTTCGCTCTTTAGTTGCTCCGGCACGGCAGCCATCGCCTCTCTGGCTTGCTCAAGGGCAAGCTCCGATTTCTCCTTGCGTAATTCGGACGCCGCACGACGAATTTCCTTTTGTAACCTGGCAGCTTCACGAGCAACTTTATCCCGAGCCTCTTGAATGACCTTTCGTTCTTCCGTTTTTAGCAGTCGAAGCTCAGCCTTTAATTCCGTGTTATGTTGCTCCGCTTCATCTCTCTTCCTTTCTAAGTCACGGCGGGTGGTCTCAACTGCCTGTTTTCCGCTAATCAAATCGGCGAGCATGGTTTCCATTTCCTGAGCGCCTTTCGATAACATGCTTCTGGCGTCGTCGATAATCTTGATGGGTAAGCCCAGACGAGAGGCAGTAGCCAGGGCATTACTCCCGCCGGGGACGCCCATAGTCAGATGATATGTTGGCGCCAGTGTAACAAGGTCAAAGTCAAGCGAAGCGTTTTGCAACCCCGGGGTTGTGTGTGCGAACGCCTTGAGGTCACTGAAGTGTGTGGTAGCCACGGTCATCGTTCTTCGCGATAACAAGTGGTGCAGGATAGAGCGAGCTAAGGCAGACCCTTCGGCGGGGTCGGTGCTCGTACCCAACTCATCAAGAAGCACCAGACTCCTTTCCGTAACCCCGTTGATGATGCGTATAATGTTCCCTATGTGCCAGCTGAATGAGGAAAGTGTTTGTTCGATGCTCTGCTCGTCACCGATATCAGCGAATATCCCATCAAAGACCGGGATGCGGCTTTCCGCTGCAGCAGGGATAGGGATGCCAGCCTGGGTCATCAAGCTGAGAAGTCCAATCGTCTTAAGTGCTACTGTCTTGCCACCGGTATTAGGTCCGGTAATTACAAGGATAGAGAAATCCCGCCCTATCTCCACAGAAAGCGGCACTGCTTTTTCCATAAGTAAGGGGTGCCTGGCTTCGACGAGTGTGATTATGTCAACTTGTTCGTCCGCGGGTATTTCCCCGTTTCCGCTGAAAGTAGTGAGCATGGGTTCAGTAGCCCTGGCCTCAATGGCATACCTTGCCTTGGCCAGCGCCAGGTCCAACTCGGCAACCAGAGCTATGCTGTGACAGAGCTCTGCCTCATGTATTCCCACTGCAGCACTGAGGTTTTTAAGAATCCTCTCTATTTCACGCTCTTCTTCCATCACAAGCTCTCGAAGTGTGTTCCCCTGCTCTACAGCCGCCCATGGTTCAACAAACAGGGTGGCTCCAGTACTGGACACACTGTGAACAATACCTTTTATTTCTCTGCGAAATTCAACCTTTATTGGAATAACATATCTTCCCTCGCGCTCGGTGATAATGGGCTCCTGGATTATCCTGCGCCTCCTGGGTGACCTTATTATGGCTTCCAGACTCTGTAGCAACTGCTGGCGCACTTCTTTCCACTGGTGCCTGACTGCAGCCAGCGTGGGCGAGGCAGAATCCAGCAATTCCCCGCTTGGTGCGATGCACTTGGCGATATCTTTCTCGAGCTGGTGGAGTTCCACAACGCC
>CAYVCJ010000005.1:16377-28800 GCA_964450165.1 uncultured Dehalococcoidales bacterium | reverse complement strand
TCAAGAAAAACCTGAGCTATCCCTTCGTGCCTTTCATCCACTGGTGAATTACCCCTTCGTTTAATCATACCCCCAACCAACTTCAAATAGAAGACCTGCCAAGTTCGAGGATAGTTTGAAGCTTTATAGTGGGCTGTCATGGTAAATTATACCAGGGAAAGCTAAAATACGATGACAGTTTGATTTACCTGGGAAAGACTAAATAGAATATAAAGAAAGGAGGTCTAGATGAAGAACACCCGGTGGTTGATTCTGTTCCTGGTAGTGGTGCTAGCATTTGGTGCTGCTGGCTGCGCCCAGGGATATAACGTTTCTGTTACGCCACAGCAACAAACTGGAATATGGGTTACTGGCCAGGGTGAAGTGATGGCGGTCCCTGACATAGCTGAGTTACGCCTTGGTGTTGAGGTTCAGGCGGATACCGTGGCTGAGGCTCAAACACAGGCAAGCGCCGCAATGGATAAAGTGCAGCAGGCATTGGAAGACAACGGTGTAGCTGAGAAAGACATCCAGACACAGCGATACAGCATCTATCCCGTCACGAAATGGATTAGCGACAAAGATGAGCAGGAGATTGTTGGCTATCGAGTGACTAATATAGTGGTTGCCAAGATAAGGGACGTTGACGAGGCCGGTGCTATTATTGATGCTGTAGCGGAGGCTGGTGGTGATTCTACCCGAATTCAGGCCATAAGCTTTGACGTAGACGACAAGACTCCATACTATGAACAGGCACGAGCGAAAGCGGTGGAAGATGCGAACAACAAGGCAACGCAATTGGCCGAGCTAGCCGACGTTGGACTGGGCAAAGCAACTTATATTTCTGAAGGTGCTGCCTATTTGCCGGTGCGTGCGGATTCCTATGATGTCTACCCTGAAGTTGGTGGTACCACTCCGATTAGCCCTGGGGAACTGAAAATAACTGTCCAGGTTCAGATGATTTACCAGATAGTCTAGCCGCTCACACAAAGGAAACCATCGTCTTTATTGTCCTGTTCTTTCCTTTGTTCGCGTTTAGTTCAATCATTCTTTTATATCTTTGTAACGGCAATTCATGGGTCACCATATCATCAAGTTTAACCTTCCCTTCCTTAACAAGGTCGATAGCTATTTCAAAGGTGTGCCTCTTTTTCCCATTAAAGGTGTTATAGCCATAACAAAAGACTCCCTTTAAAGTCTGTAGTTTAAGCCATAAAGGCGTTGGATCAAGCTTCACACCACTGGTAATACCGACAACACTTAAAACCCCGCCTGCCGCCATTATCCTCATGCAGTTATTCAGTGTTTCAGAATTTCCTACAGTATCAAAAATCTTTGTGAACCCACCCATTGATATCTTTTTCCCCAGCATTGGTTGATAAGATTCCGCCCCGGTTATCCTTCGGGTATGGTCAAAAATATCTCCATCACTGATGAGATTATCCGCCCCCAGCTTTGCCACAAACTCGGCGTGAAACGGTGAAGGTTCACTAACAGTGATATTGCAATCTATACCCAATCCCCTTATTGACTGAACAATAAGAGAGCCGATAACGCCTCCACCTATTACCAGGACTTTATCGTTTTTATCCGGCTTGTTATCAAGCACTGCCTGCAGGGCTACTGCGAGAGGTTCTATCATAGCGCCCGATTCATATGATATCTCTTCTGGTAACTTAAAAACCTGAGTCTTGTGTGCTACAAGGTATGGGGCAAAACCACCGTTGATATCATGACAGATCCCGGTAAACATACCCGGTGAAAGGTTACCTCTGGCAAAGTTTTCACAATTTCCAGGCCTTCCCATACTACAACTTCTGCATTCAGGACTTATCCCCCTGGTAGCACAACCCAGATGAGGAGCAATAGTGACAATGTCACCAGTGCTCAACCCCTCTACATCCTTGCCAACTTCAACAATCTCTCCGGAAAGCTCGTGGCCGATTATGCATGGAAACGATGTAAACGGAGTAGATGTTGGCGACTCCTTCAGGAAGACCAGGTTAAGGTCGCTTCCACAAAAGCCACAAAGAAGGGTCCTGATCTTAACCCAATCCGGGGAAGGCAAGTTTGGCTCTGGTGCATCAACGAGTTTTATCGTTGCCAGGGGACCATCATAATATAGTTTCTTATTTATAGCCCCCAAAGATTTCAATACGACAAATCTTGGAACTGAAACAAAAAACTGTAACGCTTTCATTCTATTCCTCCATCTTCAGAGAGTCGACAAATAACAGGGTCGCCGGGCTTGTCACCGTAGGATCGGTAAGCACATTTACGCAGGCTGGCTTGCCACAGGCAATTGCCCTCTCGAGCGCTGGAATGATCTCATCGTCTCTTGTAACAAGCTCGCCATACCCCCCTAACGCCTCAACTACCTTTTCATAGTGAACAACCCCCAGTTCCGAACCCACCACTCTTTCATTACCATAAGTCATTTCCTGGCCATGCTTGATCATCCCCCACGCCTGATCATTCACTATCACACAAAGAAAGGGAATGTTATAACGAACCGCAGTATCAAATTCCATGGCATTCAACCCAAAGGCGCCATCCCCGTTTATCACCACCACAGTCTTTTCCGGCCTGGCTAGCTTAGCAGCGATACCAAAGGGGACACCTGTTCCAAGGCACCCCAAGAGCCCGCTGGCTGCTCCTATCACCGAGGATTTCCCTTTAGCTTTAAGCCCCACTAATCCAAAGTAACTGGCATCACCACCATCAACTACATAGATAGCATCGTCTTTTGCGGTCTTCCTCACCTGCTCTACAAGTCGGCCAGGATGTATCGGCCTTGATGCCGTCTCCCTTGTCTTGACTTCATCCGCAATCAAAGGAGAATACATATCTCTTATGCCTTTTACCCAGATGTCATGATCTTTCTTATCCACCTCGGCATTTAGCTGCTTTAATATAAGCTCAATATCACCGACAAGGCCGATATCCGAAGCTCTATTTCTATCTATCTCTGTTGGGTCAATATCCACTCGGATAACCTTCGCCTGGGGAAAACCCTGCCCAAAGCTTAAAAGCCAGTTAAATCGAATCCCGAGGACGATAACAAGGTCCGCCTGAGATAAGGCGATTGTCACGCTTGTGAACCCCCCATCCAATAGTGATAATGGATGATCGTCGGGAACAGTCCCCCTCCCATTGCCAAGCAGGACAAAAGGGATACCTGTTTTGTCCACAAACTCAGAAAGTTCTTTGTCACACTTGCTGAATCCTACGCCGCTTCCACCGATTATCAACGGCTTTTCCGCCTTGTTAATTAGTGCAGCAGCTTCCTTGATTGAATCAGCATCTGGTTGTGTTTTATGTACCGTGCTACCCCTTTTAGGATAAACTACCTCTTCTTCATCAACGCTTATATTAAGAATATCTGGCGGTAATTCCAGAAATACCGGCCCGGGGCGACCTGATACCGCATACTTGAAGGCTTTGGAAAGATACTCCGGTATCCGCTTTACGTCATAGCAGGTGTCACACCACTTCACCACCGGCTTAATCATGTCCAATTGGTTCATATCCTGAAGGGCTCCCTTTTCCCAGTCCCTCACTGGAGCAGTGCCACTAAGCACAACTATCGGGACATTATCAAGATAGGCGTTCACCACCCCGGTCAGCGCATTTGTAAACCCGGGCCCTGCCGTTACCAGACATACGCCTGGCTCCCCTGCGAATATGGACCAGGCATGAGCCATCATTGCTGCAGCCTGCTCATGCCTTACCGCAATAAGCCTTGTCCCATATTCCAGAAATCCGTCGTATATCCTGTCAATATGGCCTCCAGGAATGGAAAAAACTGTCGATACTCCCTCAACCTCGCTCAAATACTTGGCAACCAAATGCCCTCCGGAAATTTTACTCATAGCTCACCTCCCTTGCTATTGAATTGTTTTCCTAAAAAAACTTATCCTAATCAACCAAAGCCCCACATATCCGCATTACTTGATTACACGTCCTTTGAGAAAAGTCCTGGACCCCACCAAACAGAGAAAATTGAATACCAGCTTGTTTACGGGCAAAGGCACCGGACCTAACCGCCACTGCAGAAGCTCAATGATGATGCCCACCTGGTCAACAGTATCTAAATAAGCATAATCTATTGTAAGGCCACTATCTTTTATAGTCCCCCTTTGCAATATCTCTATGCCCATCTTATGACAATCATCGAGCCTCTTATTTATATTCTGGATCATAAAGCCTAGATGATGCGCTTCTTCCTTGCTTTCCTTGCCTTCCTTAACCTGATTGAGATGGAAAGTCTCACCTTCCATCACCTGAATAAGCTCCAACTGGACTGAATCTTCATATGCCAGCGCTATTCTCAACAATGGGTGTACTTCCTTCCCTCTCTCAACGCAGGGCTCAGGCCTCTCATCCAGTAACATCCAGGGGCTTATACCAAAAGCATCCTTATAGTAGGTAATTGTGTTAGGTACATCCGTTACCACATAACCAATTTGCCCCACCTCTGGCAGTCTTAGTTGTTTTTTAACCGCATCTGATATCATTTTATTTACTTCCCCCTTCTGTAACGCTCGCCCTGTTACAAAATTTTTCCATCCAAGTCCAACTAATATGCTTTTACCCGCCTTCACCTCCACATTCTACAGGCCTCAAACCTTGCCAATTCAAATAATTGGCTTACTCATCTCAAGGTCAGAATATGACGTAATTCCTCGCTCTTTCATATAGGTAAAGAATTTGACTGGATCAAGGCAAGCTTCGGGGCCATAGACTCCTCCCTCTGTGGTGAGAATCTCTTTCCGGGCAAGCATCAAAGTGCCCACAGCTAGAGAAATCCCGGTGGATTCACGCATCTGGGCAATCCCGCAGCCCACCTCATGCACTTCTTTACCGCCTTGCTCACCCCAGACATCAATCCGAATCGCCCCCCATCCTGGCTCTTGAGGCTTACCCAGGTGTTCGAGGCTATTCAGCAGCTTAGCTGCTGCTCGCTGACGCCACTTACCCCCGAAAAATCCCAGCTTGGCGGGCAGCACTAACCAGTTAGCGCCACGCCCAAAGCCCATAAACAAATTGACCTCTTCTATCCCGGGGATAAAGAGAGGGACAGTCACCGGCTCGCCATGTCCCATATTCCAGACCTTGATGGAGCCGAATTTGGGAAATTCAACCACTCGCTCCTCGCTGCAGGCAGGCACCATCATCCGCTTTCCATCCCGCCAGATTGGAATTCTTCCCCCCATAATGAATAAGGTATGCTTGACCACCGCCTCACCTCCACCCGCATTCAAAGGCATATAGACATTGATATCCGCTCGGCGAACCTTGTCCATCTGCTGGGCAAGATAGCGGACTCCAACATTGGAAAACCCCGGGCTGGCACCCAGGCCACTAATGACCGTGACCCCTTTTTCACGAGCCTTTTCAGAGAATTGATTGATTACTTCATCTGCGGCGAGCCAATCGTCACAGATGCTGGTGTAATTAACCCCTGCGTCAATCGCCGCCCGCACCAGTTTGGCTTCAAAGAGATAGAAAGGGCCCAGGGCAGATGCGGCCACATCGTAACCGCGCATCGTCTCCACCAGAGCGTTGTGGTCATTGGCATCTACGGACTTGACATCTACTTTGGCTTTTCCCTTCTGGAGCCTGCTCGCAATCTGGCGGGCTACTTCCAGATTGCGATCCGCGATTGTAACTTGCTCAACCTCTTCGGCCTGTGCCAGTTCTTCAACCACACGGCTGCCCATATCGCCGGCACCCCCCATAACAACGATTTTCATTGCGCGCCCTCCTAATTTTTTGGTTTTTGGGAATTTTATTTTGATTTATTTTAAGCATAAATCACCCCAAAAACAACTCTTTGTACTGGTTCAATATGATTAGCGACGAAGCAATCTCAGAGTTGAAATCCTAAATCCCAAGCACTAAATCCTAAACAAATCTCAATATCTAAATTCAAAACTCGATTTAGTAGCTATCAGCTTCATGCTGGCTTCTTTTCATTTTTGCTCTGTCATTTTGCATTTTGATTTTTGCCTTTTGACTTTTTTGAGATGTCGCTTATCTATCTGAACTAGATCACTCTTAAAACTGGTTGACACCAGGGCTTTCCGCCATTACAATCCTGCGTGGAAAGGAGGCAAGTGGCGTCTGCCTTTTGGACTGTTTTACACACAGGAGGTTAGACTCACTTCTACTATTGCCTGTTTTGAAATAGGTAAATGTCTGGAGAAAGAGGGGGACTGCTTAGCGCTGGGGGAATCTTAAGCATTACCGTGGGGGCTGCCCAGGTAATCATCGGCGGAGTTATAGCCGCTATATCAGGATTCAATATATCTCTCTGGCTTCCAGGCCTTCCCTACTTTGGAGACCTGTTTAACATCATAGGTGCAATCCCGATTGTAGCAGTTATTATTGGGGTTAGCCTCATAGTATTAGGCATAATAGCTATAGTTGGCGGTGTAGCTGCGGCAAAAAGAAGCAGCTTTGGATTAGCTCTAGCTGGAGCTATCTGTGCGCTGCCATCAGGCACCCTGGGGGTATTGGCAGTTATTTTTGTGTCTTTGGCGAAGGGTGAATTTAAATAAAAATCAGCCTTCAAAAGTGCTTTTCGGGGACAACCAGTCAGAAGTAAGCAATAATTGCCAGTATACCTACCAGAATAAGCCAAATGCCCACTAAATAGTTGAGTATCTTGGGGAAGATCATCACTATTATGCCGAAAACCAGACTAACTATTCCGCCAATTAAACCTAGATTGCCAAACATAAGCTATCACCTCCTATTTCTTTAATGCCAGGCATTATATACCGCATAAGATTATGGATACTACAAGCCCCTGAGAAATTCGGGGCGGAGTCGGGAAGGGTCTCTTTCCACCAATATACCTTCCAATTCCCCAAGCATCCTTTGCTTGTCCTGCGGCAATTTCCCCCGAACTGAGAAGTAATTTGAAGCATGCATAGAACTGAAGAAGCAATTGGTGAAATGGGATTCCTCCACGATAATCTTGAGTTCCTCCAGGGATTGGAATGGAGAAATAGGATTGAAATCACCTCCCTGCCATTGTTCATAAAGTGGAGTACCAGGGATCAAGGTTAAGGTTAGCGCTCCAACATACTCAGGGTCTATCTCGGTGAGGACTCTAGCTGTTTCCAGGCAGTGCTGCCCGCTCCCTTCGACTCCTCCAAGCCCCAGGATAACAGTCACTGAAAAAGTTATCCCGGCCTCCTTAACCCTCCTCCCAGCATCAACAACCTGGTGAGAATCTACCCCTTTGCCAACAGCCCTCAGCACTTCATCGTCACCACTCTCTAATCCGGTATAGAAAATAGTTAATTTAAGTTCCCTTAGTCGGTTAAGCTCATCCTGACTTCGACGCAAGATATCCTGCGGAGTGGCATAGGTGCCAATTCTTTCGAGATGGGGAAATTTCTCATTAAGATACTTCAGTACCTCCACCAAGCCTTTATAGGGATAAACTAGAGCATCGCCATCTTGAACGAAAATCCTTCTCTGGTCCCAATATTGGGCTATTTCATACACCATGTTGGGGATAGCAGGTAGAGTGACGCCGCGTTTCATATATAGAGCCAGTGCATCAATCTCCTGCTTGACTTCGTCAACTTTCTTTATTTTGAGTTTAGAACCATAGTAACCACAAAAGGCGCAGGTATTGTTAGAACAGCCACTGGTCAGCGGCAAGAAATAGCTTCGCCACTCGCTTGGTGGTCTGATAATTTCGGGCCTGTCAAACTTTTCCCCTTCTGATGGCATACACTCACTCCCCACGGATTGTTGAACCTTCAGCCAGGTTATCAAGGACAAAAGCCACCGCACCCAGTATGCTAGAATCGTCTCCGAGCAACGCAGGCCTGATTTGAACAGAGGTGGCTGATGTTGTAAAGGCTCGTTCTTTAACTACCCTTATCGCCGGGTCAAGCAACAGGTCACCCATCTTCGCCACACCACCACCAATCAAAATTAGCTCAGGATTAAAAATGTTGACCACATTAGTTAAACCCACACCGAGATAATACCCCAGGCGAGCGATGAGCTCATTAGCCAGCCTATCTCCTTGTTTAGCTGCCTCAAAGACAACTTTAGCATCGACTTTGGTTAAATCACCACCAGCGAACTCAACAATAGAGGTACTGGCACCTTCCTTGATGTGCTTTACTGCTTCCCTAGCTAAAGCGGTGCCCGAAGCCAGAGTTTCCCAGCATCCTACATTGCCACAGTTGCAGAGTGGTCCGTTTACGTCTATGGTCATATGCCCAATCTCGCCTGCGGCTCCGAGGACGCCGGTGTAAAGCTTACCATTACAAATGATGCCACCCCCGATGCCGGTGCTAACCGTAATGTAAATGAGGTTAGCAACTTGCTTCTTTACCCCAAAGCGCCACTCCCCCAAAGCGGCCAGACTGGCATCGTTTCCCAGATAGGTGGAGACATTAAACCTTTGTCGGACAGCATCTCCCAAGGGCACTTCATGCCAGCCAGGAAGGTTAGGGGAGAAAATAACCTTACCATTTTCAGAATCTATAATGCCCGCCGCAGCGATGCCTATGCCGCAAAGCTGAGACAGACCGACATTACTTGAAGAAAGCGCCCTATCAATGGTGGCAAATATGCTATCTATCACGACCTGGGGACCAGCTTGAGCAGAGGTAGGGCTATAGCCCCGAGAGATGACTTTCCCCTCCTCAGTGACAACAGCAGCAGCAATTTTAGTGCCCCCAACGTCCACCCCTAAGATTAACTTCTCACTCATCGTTCACACTACCAACCTCCACATACTATTTCGCCAATAGCAAGCTTGTCAATAACACCCTTAACCAGCTAAAATGACGGTGCGATGATTGATTTTGAGCATATTAAGAAACTCTCACATCCATCTCCATCCAAGATAGTGTTCCTGGTAATAGATGGCGTGGGAGGATTGCCCCGTCGCCAAACTGGCAAGACAGAGTTAGAATCAGCGAAAAAACCCAACCTGGACAAAGTAGCCCAGGAATCGGTTTGCGGACTCATCGACCCGGTAAGCCCGGGAATTACCCCTGGCAGCACACCAGGGCACTTAGCACTCTTCGGATACGACCCCATTAGATACAATATCGGCAGGGGAATCACTGAAGCGATTGGGATAGATTTAGCACTAAAGAAAAGCGATGTCGCCGCTCGAGGTAACTTTTGCACCATTGATGACCAGGGAATTATCGTTGATAGGAGAGCAGGACGAATCTCTACAGAGGAAAATACCAGATTATGTCAATTACTGAATGAGATTAGTATCCCTGGAACTGAAATCATAGTGTCGCCAGTGAAGGAACATAGATTCGTGCTCGTTTTTCACGGCGATGGGTTATCTTCCCAATTAGCCGATTCTGACCCTCAGCAAACAGGGTTAGCTCCCAGGAAGGTCGAGGCATTGACCACGGAGGCAGAAAAAATGGCGGAGATTGCCAATAAATTCGTGCACCAGGCCGAGAGATTGCTTCGCCCTACTCACAACGTCTCCCCGGCCAACATGGTGTTATTGCGCGGATTTTCCCAATATCCCGACATACTTTCGATACCTGACATCTATAAATTAAAGCCCGCAGCTATCGCCATCTACCCCATGTATCGAGGTTTAGCTAAACTGGTGGGGATGGAGGTGCTTCACTCAGGTAACAACATAACAGACCAGCTGGAAAGTCTGCGCCGTAATTATGAAAATTTCGACTTCTTCTTCATCCATTTTAAGAGCACCGACTCTAGAGGAGAGGATGGGAACTTCGAGGCTAAAGTGCAAGCCATTGAGGAAGTCGATGCTGCGCTTCCTTTGTTGCTCAAATTAGAGCCTGATGTTCTCATCATTACTGGAGACCATTCCACTCCAGCAACTCTGGCCATGCATAGCTGGCATCCCGTTCCTTTTATGCTTCGCTCCAAATGGTGTCGTCCTGATAGAGTGACCGAATTCTCAGAGCAAGCCTGCCTTGCTGGTGGTTTAGGACGATTCCCCGCAGTAGAAATAATGCCACTGGCTATGGCTAACGCTCTAAAATTGGACAAATTTGGTGCTTGAAAGTGAAGGTTAGAAAAGCAGTTGTTCCCGCCGCTGGCTGGGGCACAAGGTTCCTGCCCATTACCAAATCCGTTCCCAAAGAAATCCTGCCCCTGGTAGATAAGCCAATTATCCAATATGCCGTGGAGGAATGTGCCGCTTGCGGAATTGAACTGATAATCATAATCACGTCCCAGGGAAAAGCAGCCATCCAGGATTACTTTGACAAAAGCGTAGGGCTGGAGCATATCCTGGAACAAAGAGGTAAGGAAGATTTGCTAGCCAAAGTATCGCACCTCTCAGACTTGCCAAACATCTGTTTTGTTCACCAAAAGGAATTGCTTGGATTGGGTCATGCTGTGCTCTCCTCTAAAGATGTGGTAGGCAAAGAGCCATTTATCGTAATCCTTCCCGATGACCTTTTTGAGCAAAAAGAACTGGTGCTTAAAAAAATGCTGAATACCTTTGAACGATACCATGGCAGCGTTGTTGCTTTGAAGAAAGTAGCGCCGGATGAGATATCGAGATACGGCATAATCAAACCAAAGAAGGTAGCCAAAAATGTCTACCAAATCATGGACCTTGTAGAAAAACCGGAGCCATCGCAAGCTCCCTCAAATCTTGCCATAATGGGCAGATATGTGCTTACGCCTGATATCTTCGAAGAATTGGAATCCACCGACTTCGGTGTAGGCGGTGAGATCCAGATAACTGATGGATTGAAGCGGTTGCTTCGAAGACAAGCTATATTTGGGTATGAAATTGAAGGCGATTATTATGATGCTGGCACAATACCGGGGTGGATTAAAGCCACAATAGCAATGGCTTTGAAACATCCTGAAATAGGGCCAGAATTGAAAGACTACCTAAAGCACCTTGCCCACAGTGAACTTTAACTCCCCCCCTTTGCCGGGTGAGTTCGTACTAAACCCTCTTGTTGCAACGCATCCATAAGACGGGCGGCTCTGGGATAACCGATGCGAAGGCGGCGCTGCAGGAACGAAACAGAGAGATATTCATGTTCCTTCGCCATTTGCCTCGCTTCTTCCAAAAGGGGGTCCTCCGCCCCAGCAGCCCTTCCACCCAGGTAAGATAACTCCCCCATTTCGTCAAAATTGATGAGAGCCGTCCCGGGTCGGCGTTGATTCCCCCAAAAATAAACCAATCTTTCAATTTCAGAATCAGAAACGAATGCTCCTTGAAGTCGCTTGGGCTTGCTAGCCTCGGTAGGCATATAAAGCATGTCGCCTCTACCAAGCAACTTCTCAGCCCCTACCGTATCAAGAATAGTACGTGAATCAACCTGTGAAGTAACTGCAAAGCTGATTCGAGTGGGGAAGTTAGCTTTAATAAGCCCGGTAATTACATCAATGGAGGGACGTTGTGTGGCTACAACAAGGTGTATGCCAGTAGCTCGAGCCAGCTGAGCCAATCGGCAAAGACCACGCTCTACCTCATCAAATGCCGTCATCATGAGATCAGCCAGCTCATCAATGATAACTATCAAATATGGCAGCGTCTCTTCAGGTGAGCGGTCTTTGTTATAACCCTCAATGTTGCGCACCCCTGCCTCGGCAAATTGACGATATCTTCTATCCATCTCTTGATTAAGCCACCTCAATCCCTTCAAGGCCATCTCACTATCGACAATTACCGGTGCAACTAAGTTGGGTATTCCGTTAAAAACCACCAATTCCACCCGTTTAGGGTCAATCATGATAAACCGGACATCGTCAGGGCTATTATGTAAAAGCAAACAGCAAATAACAGAATTTAGACAAACAGTCTTACCGCTGCCGGTGGCGCCAGCAATGAGTAAATGAGGCATTTTAGCCAGGTCAGCCACGACCGCCTCACCACCAGCACCTTTCCCCAAAGCAATAGCTAGCTTCGACTTAGCTTTAATCTTTTGAAAAGCTGCAGTCTCTATCACCCCCCGAAGGGGAACTGCCCCAAACACGCTATTGGGAACCTCAATGCCCACCATTGACTTTCCCGGAACAGGAGCTTCAATCCTGACGCTGGGAGCAGCCAGAGCCAGTGCTAAATCATTAGCTAAAGATGTTATGCGGTCCACCCTGACTCTGGTTCTTGATACCTCCTCCAAGCGTGTCTGTACACTGCCATCCCTGGCTCTTTCCCTGATTTCTTTATATTTCCGGTCCCAGCCTGGCTCAGCACCAAACTGTGTCACCGTAGGGCCTATGTTTGTTTGCACCACTTTAGCTTCCACACCATAGCTAGCTAAAGCTTCTTCAATCACTCGAGCTCGCTTATTAGCATCGGCCTGGGACAACTCCACTTCTACTGGTTTATCCAGAATCTCAATCGGCGCAAGTTGCCAACCACCAGGGGTAATAATTGGTTCATGCTCCCTTATTACCTGCTCTACCTGCCCCGCTTGTTCTGCCTGTTCT
>CAYVCJ010000005.1:0-16277 GCA_964450165.1 uncultured Dehalococcoidales bacterium | reverse complement strand
TGGTTCATGCTCCCTTATTACCTGCTCTACCTGCCCCGCTTGTTCTGCCTGTTCTACCTCAGGAACCTCAATATGACTGGGTTCAGCGGGAGTGGGCTCGACCGGAGTGGGTTCAGCAGGGACACCTGCCGTAATGACAGCTCGAGGCCGAAGGCGAGCCCAAATACCTCTAAAGGCACGACGACAATGCTGACCCACAGTGGGTATCGCATGCCAAACTTTGCCTGGAATTATGAAAATAACCCCCAGAAGGATAAGCCCGACTACTCTCAAAACACCCACAACACCAGGAGTGCTGGCTATGCTCTGACCAATTTTGCCTCCTAATGTAAACTCGCTTAAAACGCCACTGCCAGTGCTGAAAAAAGAAAGTGCTCCCCAAATAGCTATGGCAAGAATAGCCCCTCCAACAAACCGATTCCACCGCCTCGTTAGAAGATATTTGCCCTGCTGTCCCTTCACCAGCCAGACTATCACACCCACTGCGACGGCTATCAGAATCAGCCCGAGACCAAACAAGCCAAGCACAGCAGTTCCCAGCTCGACTAAAATGGTATATAACAGATAAAGCAATCCTACTGTGACGAGAATTAAGATGAGCCTCCACACTAAAGGCCTGGCAAAGAAACCCAAGAATCCCCGCGCCGCTGATTGGTTCCCCATCTTCCCCTGCTTTAATCTGGAAGTTGCTTTATGCTTCCCCTTGCGCATGGGAAAAACTACGCCTCCACAGTTATCGGAATAATCATAGGGTGGCGGTGAGTTCGCTTGTAGAAGAAATTCGCCAAAAGAGTCTTGACTTTAGCATCGACGGCATCAAGGTCAGATAAACATTTTGGGGTACTTTTTAAGCCTGCTACCACTACTTCCTCACTTTGCTTGATCACCCCCTGTCCATCCTTGGCATCAACAAACCCCCGGCTTAGAATTTCAGGCTTCCTTGCTAGTTTGCCACCTTTAACATCAATGACAGTCACTACCACTACAACTCCATCTCGACAAAGCTGCTTTCGGTCACGAAACACAGCGCTATCCAGGGCATATGTCTTTGAACCAACCACACAAATGTCCTCCACCGCAATCTTACCCACAACCTTTCCCTGCTCCTTCCCTAATTCAAGTATATCGCCGTCTTGAAGGACAAAGGCATGGTCCTTAGCCATGCCGAGATTTTCAGCTAGCTTAGCATGCAAGCTTAAATGGCGATATTCGCCATGAATAGGGATAAAGAACTTAGGCTTAACCAGGGTAAGTAACAACTTCAACTCTTCTCGACTGCCATGGCCATGGACATGAATTTGAGCTAACTTATCATAAACCACGTAAGCACCTTGCCGAAAAAGGCTGTCGATGGTTTTATTAATCAACGCTTCATTGCCAGGAATAGGTGTTGCTGATATCACCACAGTGTCACCAGGGACAATCTGGACCTGGTCATGGTCTCCATTAGCTATCCTCACTAAAGCAGAGGTAGGTTCACCTTGACTGCCGGTAGCTAATATCACAATTTGATTGTGCGCCAAAGATCTAAGCTCATCAGTTTGGCAGAAAATGCCCGGAGGCGCAACGAGATAACCTGACTCCAGAGCTATTCGCACTATCTCCTTCATACTTCGTCCGGTGATAAACACACGTCGATTGTGTTCAGCAGCAGCATCGATTACCTGCTGAATACGAGAAATAAGGGAAGCAAAAGTGGTTATAATTACTCTTCCTGAAGCCCCAGCAATGATATTACCTAAAACATCGCTGACCACCTTTTCAGAAGGAGTATATCCAGGAAGCTCAACATAAGTAGAGTCGGAGAGAAGAAGTAAAACACCCTTCCCTCCTAATTGCGCCAGCCGACTAAGGTCAGTTGGCTTGTCAATTATCGGTGTATAATCAATCTTGAAATCACCACTGTGGACTATGATGCCTAAAGGGGTATCAATGATTAACCCCGTAGTATCAGGAATACTATGACACACAGGGAAAAACTCCACGCTAAAGCTACCAAGCTTGATTTTATCCCCATGGGAAACTATATTTAGCTTTGATTTATCCTTCATCCTTCGTTGCTTGAACTCGCTAGAGAGCAATTTCCCGGTAAACTCAGCAGTGTAAACAGGACAATCAAGTTGGGGTAAGACATAAGGCAAAGCGCCAATATGGTCTTCATGTCCGTGAGTAATAATCAGCCCTCTTATGTTTTTTTTCTTCTCCAAAAGGTAACTAATATCAGGGATAAGAAAATCGACTCCAAACATTTCTGCATTAGGAAACATAAGCCCGGCATCAATGATAATGATGTCGCTGCCATATGCCAAAGCCATCATATTCTTGCCAATCTCTCCCAGCCCCCCAAATGGAATTATGTTCAGTTTCTCCTGCACCATTATTTCAACCTCAGAATAATTCTAGCTGCCGAGCATTGACTTCTTCAGGTATCTTTTCATATTGAGCTAGCATCTGCGGAATCTGAAGCATATCCGCTTCAATAATTTTGCGTAGACTCCCCTGATGAAGAGCAGCAGCGGGATGATACATAGGATAGTAAACAACATTATCACGTTTCCGCGGTTTTCCGTGAATTTTGCTTATGCCTTCCCCAGGAAAATACTTGGCCAGAGAATAACGCCCCAGAGTGACAATTATCTTAGGCTGGATTATTTCTACCTGACGGTCAAGCCATTTGGAGCAAGCTTGCATTTCGGCAGGTAAAGGGTCACGGTTTTGCGGGGGACGACATTTGATCACATTGGCAATGTAAACCTGCTCCCGGCTCAACCCAATGGAGCCTAATAGCTGGTCTAAAAATTCCCCTGCTGCTCCCACAAAGGGGCGCCCCTGCTGATCTTCATTCCAGCCAGGTGCCTCGCCAATAAACAGCAAATCAGCATCCTCGGGGCCTTCACCAGGCACTACTTTAGTACGATAATTAGCCAATTCACAATCTCGGCAATTGGCAATCTGTTCATAAAGTTCCGTCAAAGCTGCCATCTAAAAAGCGAAAAACTCATTCCTCCTCTTCATTTTCATCCTGTTCCCAAATAGGCTCGGTGAACTGGTCAATAAATTCAGCAGTGGCCATCTTGATTATTTCCCCCATCTCCTCCTTTGATTCCTTAGCCGTATTGCCAAGCTCAGTCAACTCAATATCAATGTCCAGCATCCTGGTTAGAACTTTGAGCACGGCATAAGATGCCCCGGGATTTGGTATCTGAATGGCATATCTCGGCACCTCCCCTAACAAACAGACACCTTCAATATCACGCTCCTTAGCCATTCCTAAAAATAAACCGTTTAATCCAGCAATGCGAAGGTTACCCCTAAGAACAACGTCGTATTTCTGCAACTCTTCAATTAGCTCGGGCTTTGTAGCTACCGCCCAGACTTTCGAATCCTCACTGGGGTGAATCCGAGTTAGTGCAGCAGCACAGCTATACACCCTTTTTGCTTTAAATTTCTGGGCAACATCTAGAACATAAGATAATAACTCATACCCTTTGGAACTGGGTTGCTCTTCGCCAATGAATATTATCAGCCCTTTCTCAGCTTTACTATCCTGCCAGTAATAAAAATTACTTTCAGGAAAACGTGGCTTCTCAATTACATTGTCCTCAACCGCAACACCAACAGGCTCAAAAAAGTTAACCGGGTCTATTTCCCCTATTTTCTCAGCATTCAGCTTGTCCATTAAATATTGAGCCACTATTAACGAGACATTGCCTATGCCAGGCCATGAAGCAAGCATGAAGCAACTTTTGACATGGGGTTCCTTAGAAAGCTTTAATATACCCTTCATGTTTTCGTCGCTACGGATAATATCGGACAATATAAGTGAGGAACCAGAAAAACTCCGTCAACCCACCTTGCCTCATTTCCAACACCAATGATTTCTTTTAACACCTGGTAAACATTCCCCGAAACCATGGTATCTTTTACTCGCCCCACTATGTTACCATCAGCTACTCTATAGCCTAACAGGACATTACCACTAAAGTCACCATTAAGCAAATTACCCTGTTCGGCACCTATAAGCCGCTCCACAATCAATCCCTCTCTCATGTCCTTCACCATGTCTTCAAACCTCTCCTTACCTTCGTCTATTACCACTGAGCTTATGTTTGGAACAGGAGGCCTATCCCCTAACCGCCTGCCACTACCAGTGCTCTTTTTACCAGCTAAAGCTGCTGTTTGTAAATCATAGAGAAAACTCGTCACTTCCCCTTTTGTAACCAGAGGTATTCGCTGGCTAGGTACACCTTCGCCATCACAAGGACAACTTCCGAGACGGTAAGGCAAAGTAGCATCATCCCAGATGGTGAGCTTGGTATCAAAAACACGCTCTCCTAACTTGTCCTTCAACCACGAAGTCCCTTCAAGAGCTGCCTTACCGCTAAAAGCAAATAGCAGCGGGGGTAACAAAGCACTGGCTACTCCCTGAGGAGTAAAGATAATTGGCAGTTGTTTAGTAGATATGGCAGTCTTTCTTTTGGCTAGCTCCAGCTGCCTAATTAGCCTGTTTGCCAGAATATTAACGTCGGTAATAAAACGACATGAACCTTCACTATCCTCGACAAAAAGCATATCAGTGCCTTTCGTAAGCATACCTTCCAGGTTAATGGCGAAGAAACTCCTATCCCATCTCGCTTCACCACCCCGAGAATTAACCAGGTGAACTGAGCTTACTCCCTTTGTCACCTCGACATCGCAGAGAAGCTCAGGAGTATGCTCCTTGACCTTCGCGATAAGTTGACTACCGAGCTCAGCCATCTGTTCCATGGCTATTTTGGGCACTTCTGAGTCAAAAACAGCCACATCAGCATAATCATTTAATGAAGGGAATTCGAAGTTAGCTGAAGGCCCAAAAGGCGCTGTTTCCACCGCCATGGCAACTAAGGTATCCACATCATTCACACCACTACCAAAGGCGAAGCCAACCTTACCCTTCTTGAAAATTCGAAGGGCAACGCTGGTGCTCTCTCTAGACTGAGTTTGCTTCAATCGATTAGCTTCAAAATCTACCGAAACTGTCTGGCTTGAAACTCTAAACACTTCTGCCTGCTCAGCCCTCTTCTGAACAAAGTCAAGAATCCTCAAAAGATCGTCCATCTTAAATTCCAAACCTCAGGATTTCGGATTTGGAGTTTATATCTATCTACCTCCAACTACACAGTGACGAATCCTGATATGTGGACTACCATTGGAAACAGGAAGTGGAAATTGCCCACCCTTGCCACATCCTCCACCTTGATTCATATCTAAATCGCTGCCAATAGCATCTATGTTACTCAAGGTAACAAAAACATTGCCTGTTAATACCACCGGTCGTAGCAACCCTGCCAATTTCCCATTTTGAATCATATAAGCCTCGCCTGCGGAAAAGGTGAACATCTCCAAGCTGGTCATCCCTCCGTACCAATTTCTGACGTAGACACCTTCCTTAATTTCGCCAAGCATTTCCTCAAAAGATGCACCTCCAGACTCAATGAAGGTATTGGTCATCCGCACTATTGGAGGAAAGAGATAATTGATGGCACGCGCATTGCCGGTGGGCTTTTCCCCCATTCTGGCCGCTGTCTCCTTAGAATGAAGCCTTCCCACCAAGATACCTTCATGAATAAGATAAGTTTTTGAGGCTGGCGTCCCTTCATCATCATATTTATAGCTTCCTCTCAAGCCAGGGATGGTGGCATCATCAACAATGTTAAGATGCTTGCCCCCAAACCTTTTGCCCAGCACCATAACTTGCTTTAACGGCTCGTTCTGGTAAACAAAATCTGCCTCAGACAAATGCCCGAAAGCTTCATGAGCAAAAACACCTGCCAGAACAGGGTCCAAAATGACGGTGTATTCACCCCCCTTCACCTGAGGAGCGTGGAGAAGCGCGGCAGCACGCTTAGCTACTTCCTTCACCTCATCGTGCAAGTTCTCTATCGCAGAAAAATCACCAACACTGCCCAAACTTAGACCCGCTTGTTGGATTTCGCCATTCCCTTGTGCTATGGCCGTCAACCGTAAAGTAAGATCCGGCTTGTTTTGCTCAATATAACTCCCAGCGGAATTAGCAAAAATGACCTTGCGATTGACATCTCGATAGCTAATCCTCGAATCCTGAATCTGCGGTGAAGTGAGTATAATATCATTGTATTCATCAAAAAGCTGCTTCTTCTTCACCAACGGCGTGTCCGCGGCGTTATCCTTTACCGGCGCCTCTACCATATCCACTACGGGCTCCATAGAAGGAATGGCAAATTCCTCTCCGCGAGTTAATTTTGCCTGCTTTACCGCCAGGTCAACATAGCTACCTAATCTATCAACAGAATTAAAACAGGCAAATCCCCAACCTCCCTTGACCAAAGCTCTAACATTGCCGCCAGAACTGTAGGTCCTACTCACCTCTTCCAGTTTCCCACCTCGGTAACTAATCTGAGTGGCTTGACTTTGTTCAAAACGACTCTCTACATAGTCGGCACTGCACCTAGATAAAATACCGGCAAATTGCTCACGCATCGGCTTGCTTCCTTTCCACAGATCACCCCAAATGGATTTTTGACCGCCTATATTATATACTCTAATTAAATGTCGCTTAAAAATAACAAGCGAATAAGGGAGCCTCGGAAATTCAAGAATTTTTGTCAAATAAGGAGGGCTTTAGATGAGATCCAGTTTCATTGGTAAGATTGAAAAAGCTAGCATTTATGCTCAACAACCAGAGCGAGTGACTTTTTCTTCGTTTTCAGTGAATTTTAACGGAGAGAATGATATCCACAAATTAACTTACCAAGATGGAAAATGGCATTGTTCCTGCCATTTCTTTTCCCAATGGGGGATATGCAGTCACATTATGGCATTACAGCAAATGTTACCCAAAATGCTACCCCAGGAAGCCCTCTCGTCACCCATACTTAATGAATCTATACAGCACTAACTAGCTTTCGGCAGATATTTGGCAGCATAATCCAGAGCTTCAGTCACTACAAATAGAGAGCCGGTAACCAGGATAAGGTCATCATCCTTCGCCACAGATAAAGCTAAAGTGAGAGCTTGAAAAACGTTTTCGGCAATCTGTGGATTAAAACCATGCTCACTGAACCTGGCAGCTATATCATCGGGGAAAGCGGCACGCGGCTGCGAAGAACTGGTAACAATAACCTGAAGTGAAAGGGAAGCTAATTCTCGCACTATGCCGTCTATATCTTTGTCTACCGAGACACCAAAAATAACAAAGAGCCGCTCATAGTGGAAATACTTTTTCACATTCCAAGCCAATCTCCTCATCGATGCCACATTATGAGCACCATCAACTAATACCAATGGATTGCGATTCAAGATCTGAAACCGCCCTGGCCAGTCAACCTCCGCCAACCCCGTGACAATACTTCCCACTGAGATATCAAAGCCGTGAGATCTCAACATCTCTAACGACGCTACAGCAGTGCAGGCATTCTCTACCTGGAAATCTCCCAGAAGTGGAATGGTAAGATGATAAAATTGCTCTCTTCCTTCAACTATAAATGATTGCTGGTGAAGGTCATTGGTTACACTATGCCAGACAATGTCCTTGCCTACCTGAATCAATTCTGCGCCTTGTCTGCGGCAAACATCGGTTAACACCTTAGATACCTCCTCGCTTTGTGGAGAGCTGACAACAAAACAGCCAGGTTTAACGATGCCTGCCTTTTCCAGCGCTATCTCATCCAGATTGTCGCCTAAAATATCGGTATGGTCTCGGCTGATGGGAGTGATAACACAGACATCCGGTTTAACTACATTAGTGGCATCCAGCCTGCCACCTAATCCTACCTCCAATACCTGAAAATCCACCTGTTTCTCCTTGAAATAAGTAAATGCTAGCACAGTCAATGCCTCGAAGTAGGTCAGCTTCCAGAAATCAGGGCTACGATTTACTATCTCAATGTGAGGTTTGAGCTTTGTCATCAGAGAGGCAAACTCGGCTTCGGAGATTAAATTACTATTGACCCTGATACGCTCCCTCAGAGTATGCAGGTGGGGTGAAGTATATAGCCCTGTGTTATATCCTGCTGTAGTCAACACTTGGGCAATCATTGCCGCTACACTACCCTTTCCTTTAGTCCCTGCTATATGTATTGCCCTGGCACATAAATGGGGATTGCCCAATAACTGCAACAGATATTCCACATGCTTCAAGTTATAATCTGGCGAGGCATAGGATACGCCAGGAATTTTTTCATAATCGACAAGGCGGGAAAGATATTCTTCAGACTGGCTATAATTCATTCACCAGTAATACTAATCTACGGCAACAAAAATTTAAACATTGACAGATTGGAAAACAGCCTGATATAATCTCCACCGCTACTTTGCGCACAGGAGGTGAATCGTGGCGGAACAGGTCTTTTACGAGGATGTTGAAGTAGGTTCAGAGATCCCTTCTTTAGTTAAACGAGCTACGAGGCGACAGCTAGTGCAGTGGGCTGGAGCATCAGGAGACACCTACGAGATTCATTATAACAAAGATTTTGCTTTAGCGTCAGGGTTACCCGATGTGATACTCCATGGGAGGCTCAAGGCCTCCTTCTTGGGACAAATGCTCACCGATTGGATTGGATTGGAAGGAAACTTAAAGAAATACAATGTTCGCTACCGGGGCATGGATTTACCTGACCAGGACCTAGCTTGTAAGGGGAAAGTAACCAAAAAATATGTCCAGGATAATGAGCATTTCATTGAACTTGATATCTGGACAGAAAACCCGAAGAGTGAAAAGACAATAACTGGCAGCGCACTGGTCAGCTTACCATCAAAAGGTTAATTCTTTTAGCAAAAACAATTAAAGGAGGAATCCATGGCAAAACTAGATGGTCAGGTAGCGGTAGTTACAGGGTCAGGAAGAGGAATCGGAAAGGCAACGGCGATGCTCTTTGCCAGGGAGGGGGCAAGTGTGATGGTAAACGATATTGATCCAGCTCCTTGCGAGGAAGCAGCAAACGAGATAAACAAAGCCTTTCCTGGAAAGGCAGCATGCTGTGCGGCTGACATAACCAAAGGAGAAGATGCCCAGAAATTAATGGACACCGCTGTGGAGAAATTCGGCAAGCTCGACATTCTGATAAACAATGCTGGAATTACCAGAGATGCTATGATTCACAAGATGACCGATGCTCAATGGGATGTCTGCGTCAATATTTCTCTCAGAGGGGCGTTTAATTGTGTTCGAGCAGCTTCCAAACATATGCGACATCCAAACCATAATGGCAGAATAGTCAATGTGTCTTCGGTAGCCGGCTTAATGGGCAACGTGGGACAGATTAACTACTCCAGCGCCAAAGCTGGGCTCATCGGCATGACCAAAACGGTCGCTAGAGAGTGGGCAAATTTTGGCATAAGGTGCAATGTCGTCGCCTACGGAGTAGTTGATACCAGGTTAACCCGGGAGAAGGAAACAGGCGATATAGTTGCGGGAGAGCAAGTAGGCATTCCCAAGAAAATCAGGGATATCATGATAGGAGTAATGGGCGGCAAGACATTAACCCCTGAAGAGGCAGCAAAACCGATACTTTTCTTTGCTTCAGATGATTCCAACTTTATCACCGGTAATTTGCTAAACATTTCCGGCGGAGCTTATATGTGAAGAAGGAGCCAATAGCAAGAATTTTGGAGGGAAGGAATGACTGAAAAGGAAGTTACCTTGGAGGATTTGCGAAAGCAGATAGGCATTGAGGGACCGGCAATTACGGTGGAGATAGAGAAGGGAATGATTCGCCGCTTTGCCCATGCTGTAGATGACCCTAACCCCCTGTGGCGAGATGAGGAATATGCCAAGAAAACTAAGTATGGCGGCATTATCGCACCTCCATATCTTATATCCGCCGCTATATTCCTGACCCCTCCTACCGACCCCAAAGCCCCCACAGGCTACATGGGATCACCAGTTCCAAATATGCAATTCCCCAAAAACGTTAAAGGCATATTGGATGGAGGAGGAGAGTGGGAGATGTTCAAACCGCTGAAGGTTGGCGATGTCATTACGTCCCGCACCAAGCTCGCTAACATTTATGAAAGGGCGGGCAAAATGGGCAAGATGTATTTTTACGCCGCGGAAACAAACATCGTCAATCAGCGTAATGAGCAGGTCGCTAAAGCTACCGGAACCTTGATACTTTATGCTTGAGATAGGGCCCAAAGAGAATAATCAGCGCTTTAGTGAAGTTTAACTAAGAGTAATAGGTAGTCGCTGCGTTGTTTGGGTAACTTGTCCGAGAACAAAGAGACCAATTTTATCGATAAACTCCTAAGCGCTAGCAGGAGCAATAGAAGTTTGCTCTGTGTTGGACTCGACCCCGACCCGGAGCTCATGCCTAAAGCAAAGCCTCTGGAATTCAATCAAGCTATTATTGACGCTACTCGCGATTTAGTATGTGCCTATAAGCTTAACCTAGCCTTTTACGAAGCTCTGGGAGCCAAGGGGCTAACTGTACTGAATAAGACTATTGAACATATTCCCGAACACATTCCCGTGATTGGCGATGCCAAGCGTGGAGATATAGGTAACACTGCCAAAGTTTATGCCAGGGCTCTCTTCTCTACCTTCGGATTTGACGCTGCCACCATCAACCCTTACCTTGGCTTCGATTCCATAGAGCCGTTCATCAATTACAAAAACAAAGGGGTATTCATCCTTGGCTTGACTTCAAACCCTGGAGCTTCAGACTTCCAGAGGCTTCTATGTGCTGGGGCGCCACTGTATGACCTGATAGCACAGAAGGCAAAACAATGGAATATCTATGGCAATGTTGGCGTGGTAGTGGGAGCTACTTACATTGGGGAATTGAAGAGGATACGCTCAATTTGCCTCAACATGCCCTTGCTCATTCCCGGGATTGGCGCTCAGGGAGGAGACTTAGCTTCAGCTGTCAAATACGGGGCGGATGCTAAAGGGGAAAACGCCATTATCAGCGTATCACGGCAAATTATATACGCCTCGAAAGAAAAGGACTTTGCCCAAGCAGCCAGAGACATGGCTGAGAGAATTCGCAACGAAATTAACGCCCATTTAGCCTCCCGCTAAAGGATGCTTTGTCCACCAATATAAAACCCGGCGATATAGTTCTTCTCCACAAACCACATCCATGCGGCAGCTATGAGTGGAAGGTAATGAGGGTCGGCACTGATATAGGCTTAAAGTGCCTTGGATGCCAGCGAAGAATTCTATTATCAAGAAGCATCTTTGAAAGAAGGCTAAAACAGGTTATCCCCAAAAGCGATTAGCTATCCTGGCTCTCTCCATACGCCAGGACAAACAGAATTCCGATAGCCAGAGGTGGGAAACATAACACTGCTATAACTGGCTGGGAATAAAAAATTGCCATACCAGAGGTAACTGCAAAATGCACCAGCGGAACAAGACCCAAAAGTATAAACGATACTCCACCGAGCAATTCAGGTGATTTACCCATCCATTTCCAGGCTATGGCTACCGCTACCACAAATGGCGCACTGAGCAATATAGCTGCAGGCAGTAACCTAGGCTTATAACAGAAAAACCAGAAATAAATGGCAAACCCACTATAAGCCAAACCTAAGATTCGCGCCGCCCAGCGTACATATCCCACCATAGAACGAAGTTATTGTAACACTGTTTCAAGTTACTACTCAGTTAGCAAGTCTTACAAAGCAATTGCCAGTTTCTCCTAGCCAAGTTATAATTCCGTTATGACCACAGTATTTCCCATATCGCTCTGGGTGTTCTCTCCGTTGTTCCTCCCCAGAATATGCCCTGATAACCACTATGGATGGACTAAACTATAGGCGATCTAGTTAATTATAAACTTATGACTAGCAACAGTGACAACTTTGTTTTGCAAGAGAATTTTGACAGGGAAAGAAGAAAACATATTCCGTAAATACACAACGAGTGTAACAACAGGAGGTTACTATGAAGAATGAAGAACTTTGTTTTATGCCAGCCACGGAGATGGCAACAGCCATCAAAAAGAAGAGACTTTCTCCGGTAGAGGTAGTAGATGCCATCTTAAAACGTATTGAAGAAATCAATCCAAAGATCAATGCCTATGTGACTCTCACAGCTGAGGCGGCGCGCAACGCCGCCAAGGCAGCTGAGGACGCCGTGATGAAGGAAAAACCTCTCGAGCCTCTGCATGGGGTCCCAGTCTCTATTAAGGATCTCGTCTTTACCAAAGGGATCCGAACGACATTTGGTTCAAAACTCTACGAGCACTTCATTCCCGATGAAGACTGTGCCTTAGTGGAAAAATTGAACGCCGCAGGGGCAATCATCTTAGGTAAGACCAACACTCCAGAGTTTGGCCTTATTGCTAACACCGACAACCCGGTCTTCGGCCCATCCAGAAATCCCTGGAATTTAACCAAGACCCCTGGCGGCTCCAGTGGTGGTGCAGCTGCTGCCGCAGCTGCCGGTTTAGGTCCTCTGCACCATGGAAACGATGGAGGTGGTTCCATCCGCATCCCGGCAAGTTTCTGTGGCGTTTATGGACTAAAACCTCAATTTGGGCGGGTAGCCCGACAGCCTGCCCTTCATGGTATGGAAACCTTGGCTGCTGAAGGATCCCTGACCAGGACTGTGGCCGATGGGGCATTAATGCTATCTATCATGGCCGGGCCTGATGACCGAGACCACTTCTCCCTCCCCACCCAGGAAATGGACCTTATGAAGGCTGCCAAAGGTGATGTGAAAGGTTGTAAAGTGGCCTGGAGTCCAAATCTCGGCTACGCTGTGGTGGAGCCCGAAGTGAAGGACATCACTCGGAAGGCTGCCCGGCAATTTGAACATCTGGGATGTAAGGTGGAGGAGATCACCGCAGATTTCCTTGATATGGGATCAGATTGGCTGGCCTTGGTCATCTGTGAAACAGCTGCCGCCTTAGAAGATCGCAGGGAGGAATGGGAGAAGGTGATGTATTCCGTTTATAAACCTTTTATCCCCATGGCTGACACTTTTACATCGCGAGACATTGTTATGGCCCAATTTCATCGAGAGGACCTCTGGGCTAAAATCCGCCAAATATTTGAAAACTACGACTTCCTCCTCACCCCCACCATGCCAATAACTGCCTTTGACGTAGCGACCCCCTTGGGACCCACAAAGATCGATGGTCAAGACATCAGCCCCACGGCCGTACCTTGCTTCACCATTCCGTTTAACTTTACCGGGCAGCCGGCAGCTACTGTCCCCTGTGGATTTACCAAGGAAGGGTTACCCGTTGGCTTGCAGATCGTGGGAAGACGATATGATGAGGCTACAGTCATTCAAGCTTCAGCAGCCTTTGAGAAAGTCTGCCCATGGGCTGATAAAAAACCACCATTGAAGTAAAAAGAGACAAACAAGCTAGCCATTGCTAGCTTGGTGCAGCCAATCTATAATTTGGTTATGGCTCGGTGCATTTTCCACATTGATCTGGATGCTTTCTTTGCCTCTGTAGAGCAGGTTCACAATCCAGAGCTGAAGGGGAAGCCAGTGGTTGTTGGCGGAGACCCAAACCGTCGTGGTGTAGTATCCTCCCCCTCATACGAAGCTCGGCCCTACGGGATACGGTCTGGTATGCCTTTGTCCGAAGCTCGCAGGCTTTGTCCTCAAGCCATCTTCCTGCAAGTCAATCTTAACCGATATCGAGAAGCATCAACTAAGTTTATGAAAATCCTGACTGATTTCTCTCCCATTATTGAGCCGCTGGGCCTTGATGAAGCTTATCTTGATGTCACTGAATACCAACAACTTTATGGCTCCCCTGAGCAGATGGCGCTAGCAATAAAAGACCGTATAAATAAGAATTTAAATCTCATTGCATCAGTGGGCATTTCTACATGTAAGGTGGTAGCCAAAATTGCCTCAGACCTGTGCAAGCCTGACGGGTTACTGGAGATAGCTCCGGGGGAAGAGCGAGATTTCTTAACCTCCCTTCCAGTATCTAAATTGCCTGGCGTGGGTGGAAAAACGGAACAGGCATTAAGAGAAATGGGCATAACTACCATAGGCGAGCTAGCTTTGTGTCCTCTGGAGGAAATAAGGAAAACCTTTGGAATGCCGGGGATAACGATGCACCGTTATGCTAATGGCATAGACAACCGCACAGTAGAGATGCCCGGTGAATCCAAATCCATCAATCGCCAGATTACCTTCGCCCATGATACTTCAGACCGATATTTTCTTGAGTCTAATTTACGGGGATTATGTAACGAGATTAGCGCCACGCTGCACTCCCAGAATAGCCTGGCAAGTTGCATTGCCATAAAACTCAGATACGCTGATTTCAAAACAATCACTCGGCAGGTTACTTTAGGAGAGGCTAGTAATGTTATGCATGTTATTCTCTCCACCGCGTTACGACTGCTAAATGAAGTTTTAGCAAAAAGCGAAAAGCCCATTCGCCTTATTGGCATTAAAGTATCAACTCTGACTGGCAAAGAGAAACAGCTCTCTTTGTTCGGTTCCACGCAGCCTGATACAGAAAAACAGAATCGACTAGACAATGCTATCGCCCAAATCCGGAAGAAATACAGCGCAACATCCATAAGAAGAGGCAACGACATACCTATCAAGAATCTTTAACTTTCACCCCAAGCCACAGCTTCTAGCAAAGCGAGCCAGAGCCCACAACCTAATGCGGGGGCTGAGATACATGGGTAACACTCATGGTATGGTTAGTAATGATATTAACGGGATTATTGGGGTACTGGCTGTTGCAACGAACAGGCAGAGAACTACCTGTGTTCGTACGTAGAAGACCAGGGATACACAGTTTACGAGGATTATTGCTGGATTGCCACAAAGGATAGCCTCTATACTAGTACTGGATATGTCTCATACGTTCGTGTACCATAGGGGGAAACATGCAAAGGATCAAAGGTCTGAAGTGGGGCGTGCTGATAGGCTTCATCATGGTGACGCTTGTCGCTGGCCTGCGATGGAAGATGGGAATAAGCCTATTTTCTCCTTACTTCCTCTCACCAACCGTAATCCTCTGGCTAGCCGTATTAATTGCTGGAGTCGTTGCGGGGGGCGTGGCGGAGAATTTGGAGCGGAGGCGTATTCTAGTGGGAATCCTGTGTGCCATACCAGTAGTGGTAGCGTTGGCGGGAATCAATGCTTTAGGGTCTCGTATAGATTTGGACTTGGTGTTGGTCCTGTGTATCGCGGCGATAATCGCAGGGCTCGCAACCAGGAGACGTGGGCCTCTGGCAGGGATTCTCTGCACGATACCGGCGATGCTGATTTACTGGTATGAGGCAGAGCTAAGCAAGATATCCGGTTTTATCCCTCCCGGTTCGGTCTCTGTTGGCATGAGTGTAATGACGATGGGGCTAGCGGCGATCGGTGGCCTGACTAGTTATGGAATTCAAAGCCTCAAGCGAGTGGCAAAGTGAGAGCCTTTGGCAAAAGATTTTCCAACCATAACCCTCACCCGAAAATGAAAATTTGAGCCACTATTCCCTATCTTACCTTTTTTATGCCCCAGTCCTGATGTTCTTTTCATCATCCCTCCCTGAGATGACCTCAAGATTATTGAAGAAAAATATCTTCCTGTAGCCATTGACCATTCTCTTGCCCCGTAGGCACAAGACATCCTTAGTCGAGGTGTACGGCTTGGGTAAAGCAAAAAGCGTAAACAGGCTGTTCCCTTCTTTTCTAGCCCTGTCAAAACGGATGCTGGGAATCTCGCCCATTCCCAATATCTTCATTACCTGCCTCCATTGAGGGTCAGCTTCATCAGTTTGAAGAACATGCTTTCTCCAGACACTATCCCTTCCCTGGACAAAGCGGAACACACGCAATGAATCAACGTAATGGAGAATTTGCGGAAAATGCCTCAAGCCGCAACTTCGAGCAAAGCGAGCCGCCAGGAGGCTTGCTTTCACCTTTCAGCAAAAGTATAATTCAGCAAACTTGTAGCGAGAGGGGAAAATGCCACCTTATGCTTTTTTTCAAAAACAGTTCATGCCCCTAGCGGAAGCCAAAATTGGAATCCTGACTCATGCTTTCCACTATGGCACTGCTTGCTTTGAAGGCATTCGCGGGAACTGGGATAATGAGCATGAGAGATTCTGCCTCTTCAGAATCAAAGACCACTACAAACGCATGCTTAATGGCTGCCGCTTGCTAAAAATCAGCTTGCCTTATTCCATTGATGAATTATGTCAACTAACCGTTGAGAGTGTGGAGAAAAGCAATTACCATGAAGATGTCTATATCCGCCCTATGGCATATAAGAGTTCTGAAGCTCTCGGGGTCCGCCTTCACGACCTTGAAGATGATTTTCTTATTATTGTGA
>CAYVCJ010000004.1:27339-29841 GCA_964450165.1 uncultured Dehalococcoidales bacterium | reverse complement strand
GCGCTTGCGCGGGGTAGTGATGAGCATCCGTTGATAGTAGCTTCGTTACCAGCGGTAATGAGCAGGACTACTTCTAAAGAGGATTTTGCTTCTGCATGCCATGTGTTAAACCGGGGCATGACTGCAGACCCCTTAGAGCTTTTACATAGATGGCAGAGCATGGGCTATGAAATGGAGAACATGGTTGAGTTGCCCGGCACGATGAGCCATCGAGGCGGCATCCTTGATGTCTTCCCTCCTGACAGCGACTTACCGATGAGAATAGAGTTCTTCGGAAATGAAGTGGAGAGCATGAGGCTTTTCGACCCGGTAGACCAGCGGTCGACGCAATTCCTGAATTCGATAACTATCATTCCAGCCAGGGAGATTCCTGCTCCTGAGGCAAGCATGGCGAACATCCTTGACTATGTTCCGGATAACACTTTGCTCGTGATTGATCCTCTGCAGGAAATCGAGAATGCTGTTCAGAAAGTGTATGACCAGGTTGAGGAGCGGATGCAAGGTGGAGCAGACCAAGAAGGCGGCCTTTCTAATTCTGGTTATTTGGGTTGGAATGAACTGAAGCCGAGACTGAAGGCGAAGAATCGCCTGGTGCTGAGCTCTTGGGGTGTCGGTAGTGAGCAATCTTTGCCTTTTGATCCGCCTCAAAGCTATGGTGGTAAGTTGGAAATGTTTCTCGATGATGTTAAGCAGATGATTGACCAAAGGCAGCGTGTGGTTGCAGTTAGCCATCAGGCAAACCGTTTAGCTGAACTTCTGCAACAACGGGGCATATATGTTTCTCCGGTTTCACGAATAGATGAAATGCCACCCTCAGGTTCAATCACCTTGATTCAGGGTTCATTAGCTGGTGGGTGGATGGTTGGAGATATATTGACCTTGTTTACCGATGCTGAGCTATTCGGCTTCGTGAAACAAGCACGTCAGGGGAAAAAGATGCCACTGCGTCGGCGGTGGCTATTTCCTCAATTGATGCCAGGCGACTATGTGGTCCATGTCGACCACGGTGTTGCCAGATTTGGTGGGCTGATTAAGATGTCTGACAATGGTATTGAACGAGAATATCTAATTCTAGAATATGCCGGTAATGACCGACTTTATGTACCTACTGAGCATATAGAGAGGGTCGGTCGGTATGTCGGTGGTGTCCCGGCACCGACCTTGAGTCGACTGGGAACCTCAGCCTGGGAAACAACTAAAAACCGAGTTAAGCAGTCGGTGGCTGATATTGCACAGGAACTGCTTGTCCTTTACGCTCGAAGAGAAGTAAGCCCGGGTTTTGCCTTTTCCGAGGATACATTATGGCAACAAGAGCTGGAAGCGTCTTTCCCGTACATGGAGACATCTGACCAGCTTGAGGCAATTATGGCAGTCAAGGAAGATATGGAAGAAGGCAAGCCAATGGATCGACTTATCTGCGGCGATGTGGGCTATGGTAAAACCGAAGTCGCTGTGCGGGCAGCTTTCAAGGTAATAATGGATAATAGGCAGGTGGCTATCCTGGTTCCTACCACTGTGTTGGCTCAGCAACATTTCATTACCTTCACGGAAAGGCTGGGGGCTTTTCCGGTAAGAGTAGAAGTGCTAAGTAGGTTTTGTTCTACAGAGAAAGAAAAGGCTATTCTGGAAGGATTGGCTAATGGCGTGGTGGATGTATGCATTGGCACTCATCGCTTATTGCAAAAGGATGTTGTGTTCAAAGATTTAGGTTTGGTGATAATTGATGAAGAACAGCAATTTGGCGTGGTGCAGAAGGAAAAGCTGAAGCAGATGAGAAAAGAGGTGGATGTTCTTACTCTCAGTGCCACTCCTATTCCTCGCACGCTTCACATGTCATTAATCGGTGTAAGAGATATGAATATTATGGAGACGCCACCTGAGCAACGGCTGGCAGTCAAGACCTATGTTGGTGCTTATGATGAAGCACTGGTTCGCCGGGCAATATTGCGTGAACTGGAAAGAAATGGTCAGGTCTTCTTCGTTCATAATCGGGTGAGCAGCATTGCCCTTGTAGCAAGCAGGCTGCGGTCGCTTGTCCCTGAGGCAAGGATAACGATAGCGCACGGGCAGATGTCTGAGGAAGAGTTGGAGAAGGTGATGGCGGATTTTATTGCCGGCAAAAGCGATGTCCTGGTTACTACCACCATTGTTCAATTGGGTTTGGACATGCCCAATGTTAATACGTTGATTGTTGACCATGCTGATAAGTTTGGGTTAACCCAGCTTTATCAATTGCGTGGAAGGGTAGGTCGTGGTATCAACCAGGCATACGGTTATTTCCTGTTCGATGGAAACAAGCAGCTGACACACCAGGCTCATGAACGACTCAAGACTATGTTTGAAGCCGCAGAGCTTGGGGTTGGGTTTAGCATTGCTATGAAAGACCTGGAAATCAGAGGGGCTGGCAATCTTCTCGGTGTAAATCAAAGCGGACATATAGCTGCTGTTGGATTTGACCTCTATTGCCAATTGCTAGCTGAGGCAGTGGAGGAGTTGAGGGCA
>CAYVCJ010000004.1:0-27239 GCA_964450165.1 uncultured Dehalococcoidales bacterium | reverse complement strand
TGGATTTGACCTCTATTGCCAATTGCTAGCTGAGGCAGTGGAGGAGTTGAGGGCACTCTCACCTGGCCTCTCCCTTGAAGGGAGAGGAATAGTTGAGGGGGAGGGGAAACAATCTCCCAGTATAGTTTTGCCGCTAAGCGCCTATATACCCGAGGAATATGTGGTTGATTTAGACACCAGGCTAAGTCTTTATCGCAGACTGGCAAAAATAGAGTGTATCGATGAAGTAGAGGGTATAACTCGTGAGCTTGAGGATAGATTTGGTAGTCTGCCGCAGGTGGTGAAAAATCTTCTTTATGTGGTGCAGGTAAAAACAGTGGCTACTGGGCTGGGGGTGGAGTCTATTTTTACTTCGGGTAATCATGTGGTGATCAAATTCAAGGAGGGAAGGAACGTCAACCGTTTATCCCTGGCTGACAAATATGGCAAGGCAATTAAAGCAGGTAATACCCAGGTAAGGTTGGATGGCAGATATTTTGGGAACAAATGGCCCGCCGTGCTCAGGGAGATACTTGAGAGCATATCTGTGAGCTAGGTGCTTGACCTTATTTAGTTAATAAACCGATAGGCAATACCCACCTGCCATACGTTGCGTTTAAAAGCACTGCTGCGGAGCCGTAAACAGCGGCACCGCCGCAGATAAGCCCGACCACCCCGGCGACTTTGGGGGAAAGACCGCCGAAGAAAACTGCGGCAAGCAGCCAGAACAGCAATGTTAATGTGGTAAACACAAGGACATGAACTTTGGAAATCTTAAATGTGCCCACGGTCATGTAAGCGGTGAAAACACTCCATAAGATGCATATCCAGGCAAGACCTGCACCTGATAGCTCAACTACCCCGAGCCACTCCATGAGGAACATAAAGCTTAAGCCCATCCAGAACACGCCATAAGAGGTGAAGGCGGTCAATCCGAAGGTGTCTCCACGTCTACCATCGATTATGCCGGCGATGACCTGAGCCACTCCTCCCCAGAAGAACGCAAAGAGCAATGGTTCTACATTGGTTATCAGTCCTATGTTGTGTATCTGAAGTAGGATGGTGCTAAAACCGAACCCCGCAAGCCCTAGAGCCCCAGGATGTGCCCATTTAACTTCTTCTGTCATAATAAGCTCCTTTTTTGTTAAGATAAATTAATGGTGCCAGGTGGGCTTTGTGTTCCACCCGGCACCATTTTTCTTATTCGCACCTTTGGATTTAGACTAGCACGCTCTTCCGTTATCCTTGGACCTGGTTCTTGATAACTTCCACAACTTCAGGGTTAGCCAGAGAAGTTACATCGCCACATTCTCGTTGGTTGGAGATAGCGGCAAGCATGCGGCGCATGATCTTCCCAGAGCGCGTCTTGGGCATATCAGGCACAATATAAACTCTACTTGGCCGTGCGATGGGGCCAATATCAGTGACAACCTTATTTCTAATTTTTTCCTCTAACTCTTTGCTGGGTTCAAAACCTGGCTTTAGAGCGACATAGAGGTCAACTACGTTGCCTTTTATTGGGTCTTTCTTTGCCACAACCGCTGATTCTGCCACCTCTTCATTAGTACCTGCAGAACTCTCTATCTCCTTGGTCCCTAATCGGTGACCGGCAACGTTTATTACATCGTCTATCCGGCCTAAAATTCGGAAAGACCCATCAGCAGCTTGAACAGCGCCATCGCCGGCAAAGTAGTAATAATCACGATAATCTTTGCTTCCCAATTTGGAGTACTTGCTATAATATGTCTCAACATACCGGTCGGGGTCTTTCCATATTGTTTGGAATGACCCGGGCCACGGGCGCTTAATGCATATATTCCCCGCCTTGCCTGAACCCGTCTTGATTTCATTCCCATCCTCATCGAAGATTATGGGGTATATACCAGGCATGCCTATGCCGCAACTTCCCGGCTTCATTGCTCTAAGCGCTGGCAAATTACTGCCGATAACACCTCCATTTTCCGTTTGCCACCAGGTATCGATAATTGTCGCTTCTCCTTTACCAACTTTGTCGTAATACCATCTCCACACCTCCGGTTCTATGGGCTCTCCTACCGTGCACATTAGCTTGAAGTGGTAATTATATTTGTCAGGTTCATCAGGACCTTCCCTTCTTATCATGCGGATCATCGTAGGAGACGTATGGAATATGGTTACATGAAGGTCCTCAGCTATCCTCCAGGAGCGTCCAGCATCTGGGTAAGTCGGTGTCCCTTCAAATATTACGCTGGTCGCAGCAATAGATAATGGGCCATAAACAATGTATGAATGCCCCGTAATCCATCCTATATCTGCAAGACACCAATATGTATCTTCAGGATGGATGTCAAACAGATACCTCGATGTCCCGGCGACATAACTCAGGTATCCGCCAATGCTGTGCTGACATCCTTTGGGCCTTGCCGTTGTACCACTGGTATACATTAGAAATAGGGTATCTTCGGCTGGCTTGGAGACTGGTTCTACTCTTCTTCCCCGATAATTCTCCAGCAGATCGTTAATGAGGTAGTCACGCCCTTCTACTAATGGGGTGGAGGAGCTATACTTGCCAGGATAGCGCTCCCAGATCAATACTTTTTCGATTTTGGTTTCTTTACACTGGTTAACACTCTCATCAGCTCTAGCTTTATGGTCAATAACCCTCCCAGATCGATGGTAGCTGTCTATGGTTATTAACACTTTGCTCTCAGCGTCATCTGCCCTCTCGGCAACCGCTTTACTGCTGAATCCTCCGAACACCTCGGAGTGAATAGCCCCTATTCGCGCGCAAGCAAGCATTGATATCGGCAGCTCAGCAACCATCGGTAGATGAAATGTTACTACATCGTTTTCCTTGACGCCCATATCGAGAAGGAGTGCCGCAAACTCATTAACCCTTCGGTGAAGCTCCCTGTAGGTTATGAACTGGTAGGGTTCATCCTCAGGCTCGGGCGCAAATATGATTGCTGCCTTATTTCCGTATTTCTGCAGATGTCGGTCGACACAGTTGTAGCAGGCGTTCAACTTCCCACCAACAAACCACTTGAAGAACGGAGGATTACTGGCATCGAGTGTCTCCGTCCAGTATCTATCCCAGCTAAGCATATCACCGTATTCCTTGAAACACTCAGGATAGTTCTTTTCAGAAAACCGCTCGTAAATTCCCACGTCAGTCATATTGGCTTGTCGGATAAACTCTTCTTTGGGTTGAATAAGCTCCTCTTCTTTCCAATGGACTGCGATAGCTTCCTCTCCTACCGCGTCATATTCCCTTGGGGCGAACGGGAGAAATATCCCTTCTTGTCTCTCCTTGCTCATTTTGGGCATATTGACTTCTCCTTTTTTGTATTTCTCGTGGCTAAGTAAGCATGGCTTAATTAGTTCATTTCAAAGCCAAGCCACGCAGATACTAGCATACAAGTCAAAATAATTCAATTTCAATACTAAATGTTCGGCTTCGATAATCACTACCTTGTCGGCATGGCTACCAGGTCATGCTGTGCCTCTCTTTTGTGTTTCATAAATGCCTCCTTCCTCCTGCATAGTCTTGACGGCAAGCTCTGCTGCATTTACCAGATGGTAGGCTATAGGTGATGCTGATAAGGCAGGATGAGTGCCCATTTGAAACAGAGAAACTTCGTAAGCAGTCATCTTGTGTTGAATACAGGCACTGATGATATTTGTCATCTCACCTGTAGTTGCACCGCCGGATACTTCACCGCCAAGGAGCAGGCCATTATCTCTGGAGAATATTAGCTTTAGTTTCTTCTGAGTTCCCCCAAGCATGCATCCCGGATGTTTGTCCGGTGCCGTGACCTCGCCGGTCACTGTATCGTAACCTTCTCGCTTTGCTGCTGCCTCGTTTAGACCAGCACACCCAAATGCCCGCTCACCAATAATGGTAGAGAAAACGCCAATTTCACCACAATTTTGATATCGGGTGTTGAATAGGTTAGCGCCAACTACGCGTCCTTCAGCACCAGCAATGGAAGCGAGCATGGTAGGACTTGACTTGCCGCTGAAGAACGAATATTTCTCAGCACAGTCGCCACAAGCAAATATGTCAGGGTCGGTGACACTCCGCATAAATCTGTCAACGACAATCGCTCCTCCCGCTCCTAGCTGAAGCCCGGCTTTCTGAGCCAATTCGGTGTCTGGCCTGGCTCCCACCCCAATGATAACCAGGTCAGCCTTTAGCTGTTGACCGTCAGATAAGGTAACGCCACTCACTTGACTATTACCCAGAATAGCCTTCACTCTTTTATTAGTGAGAACCTTAATCCCAATCTCTGCAAGCACCTTTTCAGCTTCAAGGCAGAATTCTTCATCAACAGCTATCTGTAAGCAGTGGGGGAGCATCTCTACTATGGTGACGTTATTATCGCGGTTTCTCTTGCACTGGTCAGCGAATTCTACGCCGATAAAGCCGCCGCCAATTATCACAATATCCCTGGCTTTATTGACTTTATCCACCATATTATTCAGGTAGTCGACATCCTTCATTGCAAAAAAGACGTTCTCCTTATCTGTGCCAGGGATAGGTAAAACTACCGGTAAAGAGCCGGTAGCCAGAACAAGCTTATCGTAGTTAACTGCCTCTCCACCATCTACCAAAACTGTTTTTTTATCTCTATCTATCTCTTTCACTTCGCCGATGGCAAGTTCGATGCCATTATTGTCAAGTATGGCATCAGGAATCAGGTTTTTTTCGGGGTTGCCTATACAACCCAAAATGTAGGGTATACCACATGGGACTAATACCTGTTTCTCTTTGCGAATTAGAAGCACAGTCTTTTCTGGATACCTTCGACGACAGCCTACCGCTGCCGGTATCCCCGCAGCACTACCTCCGATGACTATTACATCAGCCTGGTTCATTTAGGCACCTCCTGTATATAATTTTGGCTATCAAGATATTCCTCTGCTCCCCCAGTAAATAACCGGTCAAAAAATCAGCCAACCACATCCCATTGACCAAGGACGAAGGTTACGCTGGACTTGCGTCTGGAACTCCAAGGGTTTTCCTTCTTTTCGAATGGTAATAGTGCTCAAGCACGCCGACAACCCTTAGAACCTCCAAGTCCTCAATCCCTTCCCTGGCCCTTAGCTTGTTAGCTATAGCTTGGACTGTTACTGGTGCATCTACCATCATTACCATGTCGCATTTCCCAATAACCGGATCAACAAAATCTACCTCTGGCATCTCCTCCAGTTGTCTTACCAGGTCAAGAAACTTGCGTTGCTCCACATGGTCACCCAGAGTAACTAGAAAATATGCTCTCGGGCCCACTGCTATTCCTCCTTTGTGTTTATTCTGTTTCTGGTCGCTAAATTTGCTAACATATTTCGTAATCTCTATCCTTTGTTTCCTGTCTTAATTTCACCATATTCGCTTGCTTGGAGACATCGATGTAAGCTACCTTTCTGCGTCATAGAAAACCCTCAAAATGGTTGGTGCGTTGTTAGTTGATTTCTACTATTCACGGTTCATGGTTTTCATTGGGGGCAAGAGCGTATTTTTGTCCCTCACGTACCAGTTGAAGTCGATAGTCAAATAGACTAAGATACCAAGTAGGAGCAGCACATTAGAACGACTATTGGCAGCAGGAAGGACGTCCATGAAGAAGATTACTATTTTACTTGCTGAGGACCATGAGATAGTGCGCCAGGGTATCCGCCAGTTTCTGGAGCGTGAATCAGATCTTGAAGTAGTAGGCGAGGCTAGTGATGGTGAGGAAGCTGTAAGGTTAACAAAAGAGCTCAAACCTGATGTTGTTATCATGGATGTTTCTATGCCCAAGCTTAATGGAATTGAAGCTACCAGTCAGATAAAGAAGCTTCAGCCGTGCACGATTGTGTTGATACTGACTGCCTATGATTACGAGGAATACATCTTCCCTATCCTGGAGGCGGGTGCTGCCGGTTATTTGTTGAAGGATATGAGCGGGCGGGAGTTGGTCAATGCTATCCACACTGTACTCAAGGGAGATTCGGTGTTTCATCCTGTGGTAGCTCGAAAGCTGCTGGAGAACTTCAGGAGGGTGAGTGTCACGGGTAGCAGGCGAGAAGCATCAGAAGTGCTCACTGAACGCGAGATTGAGGTGCTGAAAATGGTAGCTGCAGGAATGAGCAATAAGGATATTGCCAGGAAGCTTTTCCTCAGCATACACACTATTGAGAGTCATTTGACAAGTATCTTCAACAAATTGGATGTGTGTTCCCGTATTGAGGCAGTCATGGAGGTATTTAAGAGAGGGTGGTTCACGTTAGAGGATATTTCGGATGAACGTGACTCCGACAAAAGATGACTTGGACAGGGTGGACAACCGGATTATCTAAGTCGGTGAAAGCGTTCATAGGCAACCGTCATTTCTGGATTATCTTAGCTATGGTGGTGCTTTGCACCGTTCTTCATTATGGCGCCGCGCTAGGCTTATCCATTTCGTTGCCCTTCGATTGGTTATCTAGCCAGACACGACATGCGGTAGATCGCGTGCTCTTCCTTGCGCCGGTAATTTATGCCGGCTATGTCTTCGGTGCAACAGCGGGTTTAGCCATGACCTTTACTGTCCTGCTCCTTATGCTGCCTCGAGCTCTTCTTATTTCTTCAACCCCTGCTGATGCTTTATTCGAGGTTGTGGCCGTGGTGTTGGTAGGTGTCTTAGCAAATCTCTGGCTCAGGGCACGAACCAAGCAAATGGAGGTCACCGCTAGCTACAGTGAGCTGTTTAGGAGTGCTCCAGATGCTATGTGGGTTCATGACTTAGAAGGCAATATACTGTCGGTCAATGAAGCAGCTGAAATGCTCACAGGGCTCAACACACAGAATTTATGCGGCATGAATGCCAAAGAGTTGGTTTCTCGTGAGAGCTTCGAGGTAGCAAAGGACGTGCAGGAGCGGTTACTTCGGGGTCAGGTCATGCCTCAACCTTATGAACAACACCTGATCCGGAGAGATGGCACTGAGGCTATCCTGAGGGTCACTTCCAACTTGATCTATAGCAAGCGCAGTCCCCAAGCGTTCCAGAATATTGCCCGGGATATAACTCATGAAGAGATGAGGCAAGAAAATCTGCAGTTTTATGTTAAGCACATTACCAGAGCTCATGAAGAGGAGCGCTCGCGTATTGCCGGTGAACTCCATGATAGCACCGCCCAAAGCCTTATTACCGTCCTTCAGCAACTGGAGAATTTTCTATATGACCAGCCGAACCTACCTATGCATAAAGTTAGAGAAATATGGTCTATTCGTGAACACGTAAGGGACACACTGCAAGAGCTGCGTCGCCTTAGCCGTGACTTGCGCCCATCCATTCTGGACGATGTGGGATTGGTGGCTGCACTGCGATGGACTGTCCGTGAACTCGAAACCGAGTATGGGATACAGTCCAGTTTGCAGGTATGCGGTGCTGAGCGGAGGTTCTCTAAGGAAGTAGAATTGAATTTGTTCCGCATTGTTCAGGAAGCACTGAGAAATATCGGGAAGCATTCCAATGCATCAAAAGCTGAAGTGGTGATTAAATTTGAAGATGGCAAAACGACTGTCAGCATAAGAGACAACGGCGTAGGGTTTGAATCTCCAAAAGAGATAACTGCTCTATCTCGCAGCGGTAAGCTTGGCTTGGTTGGAATGCAGGAGAGGGTGCGATTGCTGGGCGGTGTCTTAGAAATTAAGTCTGAACCAGGCAAGGGAACATCAGTGATAGTTGAGGCACCAATATAGCTTTGCTAAGTTGCCACTTGTCACTGAGGGCGACCCTCACTTTATCCTGGGTGGCGCAACATTCTTGAAAAAGGGGACAAAAGGAGGAATGAATATGAAAAAGACGCGAATTATAGATCTGAGTATCCCCACTGAGGAGAGCCCCAGTGATCCTTCCCCGGTGAAAGTCACCCACGAAACACATGAACAAAGCGTTGAGCTTATGACGCTGGTTTTCGGCTGCAACAAAGATGACCTCCCTCAGGGGTTGGGTTGGGCTAATGACACCGTAACGCTGGGAGCTCATGCTGGAACTCACGTTGATGCTCCGTGGCATTACTTTCCCACATCGGAAGGGAAAAGGGCAAGGACTATCGAGCAGCTTCCTTTAGAATGGTTCTATGGCGATGGCGTAGTACTGGATATGAGACACAAGCCTGAAGGCTCTTTGATCACCATCGATGACCTCAGGGAGGCCTTACACAAAATCGGCTACCAAATAAAACCGTGGGACATTTTGATGATACAAACGGGGGCTGACAAGCTCTGGGGCAGGGCAGAATATTTTAATGCTGGCTGTGGAATGGGAAGAAAATCCACACTATGGTTAATAGAGCAAGGCGTGAAAGTTATGGGAATAGATGCCTGGGGCTGGGACAGACCATTCTGGGTAATAAAAGAAGAATTCCAACGAACAAAAGACAAAAATATCCTCTGGGCGGGACATCGTGCCGGTATAGAAAAAGAATACTGCCATATTGAAAAGCTGGCGAATCTGGACAAACTCCCCAGGCCTTTTGGCTTTAAAGTGGCTTGCTTCCCGGTCAAGCTAACAGGAGGGAGTGCTGGCTGGGCTCGGGTAGTGGCAATTATCGAGGAATAGAATTTACTTCAGATATTGCCAACTTTGCTGACCTGCACGGAAGCTTGCAAATTCAATCTAAAAAGAAGTATAGTTAGAGGGTTTTGTCGTGAATTGTCAGTGCACCTAGCTCCAGACGAACACTTTCAGGAGAGATAGGAATGAACAAAGTAAATTTAATCATTGATGAGAAGAATTTAGAGGTTAAAAGGGGGACAACAGTATTAGAGGCGGCAAGAGAGGCAGGGATTTACATTCCTGCCCTTTGTCATCATCCTGATCTTAAACCGATAGGCATGTGTAAACTCTGTATCGTGGAGATCGAGGGTTGGGATACTTACCCCACCTCTTGTACTACTCTCGCTGAAGACGGCATGATCGTGAGAACAAAGACACCAGAGCTTCAGGAGATGCGGAGAAACATTTTAGAATTACTTCTTTCTGAGGTTCACCATCCTACTACTTGTCTTTTCTGCGATAGAAGAGATGAATGCACGGACTTAAGGGAATGTATGAAAAAAATGCCAATTACTGCCGGCTGTAAGTATTGCCCTAAGGATGGTGAATGTGAAATCCAAGACGCCGTCGAATATCTAGGGCTGGAGAGGGTGAGATATTCAACTGAGTATATGAATTTACCCATTTTAAGGGAGCCCTTCTTTGACCGCGATTACAACCTGTGCATACTCTGTGGGAGATGTGTCAGAACATGTGAGGAAGTGAGGGGTGAGGGTATTATCAAATACAATGTTGGATTTCACCAAAAACATACGGTGGAAACAAAATCGGGTCTTTCTCTCCTGGAATCCGGATGCAAATTTTGTGGTGCCTGTGTTGATGCCTGTCCTACTGGTGCACTCTCAGCAAGGTTTGAGAAATGGAAAAAGCCTGAGTATACCGTAACAACTACCTGTCCTTTTTGTGGCGTTGGCTGTCAGATAGAGCTTGGTGTGAAAGATAACCATATCGTTAGGGTTGGAGGTAAAAGAGGGGACACAGTAAATAATGGGCAACTCTGCGTGAAGGGAAGATTCGGGCTGGATTTTGTCGAGAGCCGTGAGAGATTAGAAAAGCCATTAATAAGAAGGAATGGTGAGCTTGTTCCAGCTGATTGGGATGAGGCATTAGATTTAGTGGCAAGCAAATTCTCACAGTACAAGGGTAACAGTTTTGCTCTTCTCTCATCGGCTAAATGTACAAATGAGGAAAATTATCTCCTTCAAAAGTTTGGAAGAGCAGTGATGGAGACTAATAATATAGACCATTGTGCCAGACTATGTCATGCATCAACGGTCATAGCACTCGCTGCCGCTTTTGGAAGCGGAGCCATGACAAACTCCATTGAAGAGATAGAAGATGCAAGTTGTATCTTTGTCATAGGTTCAAACACAACGGAGCAGCATCCGGTTATAGCGCTCAAGATAAAGGAGGCGAAAAGAAAAGGAGCTAAGATTATTGTGGCTAACCCCAGATGGATAGAGCTTTGTGAGATAGCGGATTTGTGGCTGAGACATAAACCCGGCACCGATGTTCCTCTCATATTGGGCATGTGTCAGGTGATAATTGATGAAGGCCTTTGGGATAAAGAATTTATCAAGGAAAGATGTGAAGGCTTCGAGGAATTTAAGAGTTCGCTTAATAGCTTTTCATTAGAAGAGGCGTCAAAAATAACGGGTGTTAAGCAAGAGCTGATAAGAGATGCGGCTCGAATCTATGCTCGGAATAGGCCATCATCCATTATCTATGCTATGGGTATAACGCAGCATTCCCATGGAGTGGACAATATCCTTTCATTGGCAAACCTTTCCATGCTAACGGGAAACGTTGGCAAGCCCTCAACTGGAATTAATCCCCTAAGAGGTCAGAATAATGTTCAGGGTGCCTGTGATATGGGTGCTTTACCCGATGTTTTGCCTGGCTACCAGAGTATAGGGAATATTGATGTTAGGAGAGAGTTTGAGGATGCCTGGGGAAAGAAGATACCCGATAAACCTGGGCTCACTTTAGTTGAAATGTTTGATGCTATTCGTGAGGGGGAAATAAAGACGATGTATATAACGGGCGAGAATCCTTATCTCAGTGACCCTGATGGAAACCAGGTCATTAAGGCATTGAAGAGACTAGAGTTTTTGGTTGTGCAAGATGTTTTCCTCTCAGAGACAGCGAGCCTTGCCGATGTTGTCCTTCCCGCTGCAAGCTCATTTGAGAGGGATGGAACATTCACCAGCACAGAGAGAAATGTTCAGAGAGTGAGAAAAGTGATAAACCCGGTTGGAGAGTCTCGTCCTGACTGGGAAATTATCTGTGAGATAGCAAAGAGGATGGGGGAGGGAGACATTTTCTCATATAAGGATCCTTCAGAGATAATGGATGAAATTGCAAAGCTAACTCCAATATATGGTGGGATAAACTATGATAGGCTTGATGGAAGTGGTATTCAGTGGCCTTGCCCTGACACTAGCCATCCAGGCACACCTTATCTTCATAAAGACAAATTCACCAGAGGAAAAGGGAAGTTCCACGTCGTAAAATACAGACCATCAGCAGAGCTTCCGGACAAAGAGTATCCATTTATCCTCACAACGGGAAGGACATACTGGCATTTTCATACTGGCACAATGACAAGAAAGGTGCCTGACTTGAGTTATATAAGGAGTCAAGAGTTTGTGGAGATAAACCCCAAAGATGCCTTGTCGCTGAGGATAAAAGACGGGGATATGGTTGAGGTTTCATCAAGGAGGGGTAAGGTTAAAGTGGAGGCAAAGTTAACAGAAAAATCACCTCAAGGCGTTGTTTTTATGACATTCCATTTTGCTGAGACGCCTACAAATGTTCTTACAAATCCAGCACTTGACCCTGTGGCAAAGATTCCCGAATTAAAGGTCTGCGCAGTAAAGCTGACTAAAGTTTCTGGAGAATGAAGATGTACAAGATAGTAGAAAGGAAAGTCCTCGTCCCTAACATAATCCATATTAGAGTAGAAGCTCCTGAAATTGCGCAAAAGGTTAAACCTGGTCAGTTCGTCATACTAAGGGTGGACGAAGTTGGAGAGAGGTTCCCGATGTCGTTAGCCGATTGGGATAGAGGTAAAGGGATAATTGATATAGCCTTTTACGTTTTAGGGACAAGCACAAGGAAGCTTGCTTCCCTGAGAGAAGGGGATTACATCATGAACGTAGTGGGTCCTCTTGGTAACCCTACAGAAATCGAGCATTATGGCAATGTCCTTTGTGCCTGTGGATGTTTTGGTTGTGGACCTACGATACCTTTAGTTAGGGCTCTAAAAGAAAAGGGAAATAAAGTAGTTTCGGTTATGGAGGCAAGAAGTAAGTCTTTCCTTTTTTGGCAAGACAGATTAGAGGAAGTGAGCGATGAATTGCACATTACTATAGGCGATGGCAGCTATGGGAGAAAATGGTGGACAAACGATTTTACTGAGGAATACCTAAAAGCAGGAAACAAAGTTGATAGGATCTTCGCACACGGATGTCCCTTTATGATGATGGAATGTTCCAAGGCTTCAAAGCCGTTTGGGGTCAAGACTATCGTCAGCTTAACCCCGATAATGGTTGATGGAACAGGTATGTGCGGTTGTTGCCGGGTCTCTGTAGGTGGAGAAACGAAATTTGCCTGTGTGGATGGTCCCGAATTTGATGGTCACAACGTAGATTGGGAACTTCTCATTAATCGGCAACGAACTTATCTCGATGAAGAGACGAGGTCATTAGATTTATGGGAGCGTGAAAACTGGCATAAGATTGTAGAATACTCCAAAGCATGAAGAATTGGATTTTTAAACATAGCTAAGTGGAGGAAAGAAGCTATGGCTGAAAAGAAAAAAGTAAATCTGAATCGGGTGCCTATGCCAAAGCAGGAGCCAGAGGCAAGGAGAAAGAACTTTAACGAAGTAGCCCTGGGATACACTGAAGAGCAAGCTATGGAGGAAGCCAACCGCTGCCTTCAATGTCCCAAGCCCTTTTGCAAGGATGGCTGCCCTGTTAATGTAGATATCCCTGAATTCATAAAAGCAATACGCGACCACGATATGCCTGAAGCAGTGAGAATACTCAAAAGCAAGAACAGCCTTCCTGGCATTTGCGGTAGGGTTTGCCCCCAGGAAACGCAATGCGAAGGGAAATGTGCCTTGGACAAGAAGGGCGCTCCTGTTGCTATAGGTCGCTTAGAGCGATATGTGGCTGATTGGGAGCGGGCTCATCCTGAGATTACTGAAAGGCAAAAAAACCGCGTTACATTTAATGGTAAGAAGGTGGCAATGGTTGGCTCGGGTCCAGCAGGTTTAACTTGTGCTGCTGACCTGGCTAAACTAGGATATGAAGTAACCATTTTTGAGGCGTTCCATGTAGCTGGTGGCGTGTTGATGTATGGTATTCCTGAATTCAGGTTGCCCAAGGATATTGTTCAAGGTGAGGTTGACTATGTGCGATCTCTGGGCGTCGAGATCAAGCTTGACCATGTGATTGGTAAAATAGCAACGGTGGACGAGCTTTTGCAAAATGGCTACCATGCTGTTTTCCTGGCTCCTGGTGCTGGAGCGCCGATGTTTCTGAACATTTCCGGTGAGAATTTGAGTGACATCTATTCAGCCAATGAATTTCTTACCAGGACGAATTTGATGAAGGCTTACCTCTTTCCCGAGTATGATACACCGATAAAAGCAGGAGGAAACGTGGCTGTGATTGGCGGTGGCAATGTAGCTATGGATGCTTCGAGGTGCGCCTTGAGGCTTGGAGCTGAAGAAGTACATCTCATTTACCGCCGTTCTGAAGTGGAAATGCCAGCGAGAGCTGAAGAAAGGGAGAATGCTAAAGAGGAAGGAGTCATTTTCAGCCTTCTGACAAATCCTGACTGTTTTGTCGGGGATGAACAGGGCAAGGTGAAGGCGGTAGAGTGCTATGAAATGGAGTTGGGTGAACCGGATGAGAGTGGGCGGCGGCGACCGATTCGGAAGGCGGGAACTGAGTTTACTGTGCCTGTTGATACTGTGATCGTTGCCCTGGGTAGCAGACCTAATCCGATTGTTCCTTCAACGACTGAGGGACTTGAAGTTACCAGATGGGGCACGGTGAAAGCTGATGAGGATACCGGAAAAACAAGTAAGGATAGGGTGTGGTGTGGAGGCGATATGGCCACTGGCGCGGCTACGGTTATCAGTGCTATGGGTGCTGGCAAGCGAGCCGCTGCGGATATGAATGCTTATTTCAACGGGTAGACTTCTTCAATCTTCGAGCTGAGTTCTTCCTTCCTTGATTAACTGCAGATACCTGGACTTAATGCGTGCCGCCTTTGAAGCCTTAAGGTCTACTTCATAAGGCTCGTCCATAAAAATCTTTCCGTATTCCTCGGTTTCCCCTTTTGCGGGGTCATCGGAGTAAAATAACTTCTGACGAGCTTCTATGATGCCTAAATCGAAGGGCATGGTAAAGTAAAGGTCAGCAAGTACCCTTTCTATTCCTAATGCATATAATGTTCCCCAGCCACCTCTCCTGCCCGATTGGTACTTACTCACTGGGAGAAGGCTTAACAAATTCGCCATGGTGAAGCATGGCGTATCTCTGGAAATCTTAAACGGTGTCACGCTGATCAATAAATCGCTGCGTAAAACCACGTTAGGTATCCAGAAGGTAGGCGTGGCGAAGAATTTGGCTAGAGGATTTTCCACCTCCACGAAAATGGAATCTTTGGTATCAAGCAATAGCACATTAGGGAAGTTGTATCCTAAAGCTTTATACATCGGATAGATTGACTCACCGCTTGGAGTTGCATCAGCAATGATGATATCAGCGCCGCTCACTTTGCTGATGCCTTCAATGATGGTATTAAGCATTTTTGGGCTGGTAGTTGCCGGGTATGGCGCGGGATAGCTGGCGCAGGGTTTGATTAAAATGCGCCTTGCCCAAGAAATTTCTCTTGGCGGTGTGAAAATGAATTCGGAATCTTTAAAAATCACTGGTCCTCAACTCCAGCGGAATATGTTGCTAGTGGCAAAGGCCTGATTATGAAGCTGGTGGTAACACGATAATTTCGCTCTCAACAGGCAACTTCCCGACTTGAAATTCTACCTCGCTTTTATCCCACTTCCTGACCCTTTCTTTGCCTTTGAGGAAACTATTGACATCGCTTATATGATAGGCACATTCAGGTGTCTTGAAATGCATGGGGATTATCACTTTAGGCCTCAATTGAGTGCACACCTGGCTTGCCTCGGCAGCATCTATGGTGAAAAAGCCACCTACGGGAATGAATAATATATCCACGTTGCCAACTGAGGCTATTTGCTCCTGGCTCAACAAATGCCCTAAGTCTCCTAGATGGCAAAGTCTGATGCCATCGACGGTAAAACAAAATACAGTATTATCTCCTCTTTCCTTTCCCTGAGATTTGTCATGGTAGGCGGCGATGCCTCTAAACTCGATACCACTGGCATTTTTAACACCGCTACCCTTGACTATCTGTGGTTGTCCCTGCACCGCAGAAACATTGTTATGGTCACCGTGGTCGTGGCTTACGATGACGATGTCGCTTTTTTCCTTGATGGGAGCGTAATTAATGCCCGCGCCAACTGTATAAGGGTCGGTAATCAACTTTGTTCCCTTGTCGGAGGTAATCAAGAAACAAGAATGACCCAGCCACTTTATCTTCATACTAACCCTCCTTGCTTGGCTAGTGATAAAGCCAATTCAGTCAGTGTCCTTACACCTACTCCAGTCGCTCCTTTCACTGTATAACCGCTTTCTTTATTGCTGGAAGCAGTGCCAGCTATATCAATGTGTGCCCAGGGAACATCGTCAATGAACTCAGCCAGGAAAAGAGCAGCGGTGATAGCCCCGCCGTATCTATTCCCGGTGTTTTTAATATCGGCGATCAGGCTTTTGTTCTGTTGCTTGTATTCCTCGGGCAATGGCATTTGCCACACCTTTTCTCCGGTTTTGTTCGCAGCATTGGCAATTTCATTTGCTAATCGCTGGTTATTGCTGAAGAGCCCACTATAGCCAGTGCCCAGGGCAACTCGACAGGCACCGGTTAAAGTAGCCAGGTCTACCAGTGGAGACAGGCTCTGTTTTACGGCATAGCTCAGTGCGTCAGCCAAGATAAGCCTTCCCTCGGCATCGGTGCTTATTATTTCTATAGTCTTGCCGTTCATTGCCTTCAATATGTCTCCAGGCTTCAGGGCATTGCCGCTAGGCAAGTTCTCCACTGCGGGAATTATAACGGTGATGTTGATTTTGCATTTTAAGCGAGCAATAGCAGCTAATGCTGCCATAACTGCTGCGCCGCCGGCCATGTCATCTTTCATCTCACCCATGCCCTCTGAAGGTTTAATGGAAATTCCTCCAGAATCAAACGTTACTCCTTTGCCCAAAAAGCCAGCAGTGTTCCGGGAATCTGGATTACCTTTGTAGCCAAGAGTTATCAACTTTGGCGGCTGGCTGCTTCCACTTGCCACTCCTAAAAGTGCTCCCATGCCCATCGTTTCCATATCCCTGGAATCGAAAACTTTGAATTCCAAATCATACTTGTTGGCTATCTCTTCAGCTATTTCGGCCATTCGAGTGGGGGTCATCTGATTAGCTGGTTCGTTAACCATGTCGCGGGCAATTACAGTGGCTTCTGCCATTATCGTGCCACTTTCAATGCCATGGCTGACAGCGGTCAGCTGAGAGTTGTCGCCTATTATTAACATTTCTGCTATCTCTTCATATTCAGGCTTCTTATACCTGGTGAAATTGTAAAGGCCGAGAAGGCTGCCCTCGGTAATCCCTTCTGCGGAATCCTCTGGTTCAATGCTGCCCGCCCCGTGGAGTACTGTAGCCACCCTGTGGCAATTTAATTTGCGTAATGAGCGGGAAAAATCACCGGCTACTCTACGTACTTTGTCCAGGTTGAAATCTTCTTTCTTGCCCAGTCCTGCCGTAGCCACTATTCTGGCGGGCAACTTGCCCAGCGTGTGAATGATGGTAACTTCTCCAAGTTTGCCCTTAATCGCTGCCTGGTCAATAAGCTGGCTTACAGCTCCGCCTAGAGCTTTATCGACAGCGGCGGTGGCTCCATCAGGCCGTTTCACATCCTCGAAAAGATTCACCACCAATGCATCGGCCTGTATCTCGGTTATATCACCGACTACAGCCTTAATTTCCATTATCATTCGCCTCAGCCATATAAAATCTTTAACGAAACTACTATTTTAACCTATTTGGGTGTAATAATGAAGGGGGGCGCCAGATTATGGAGCTTGTTCCGATCGTAAAGTGGGGAATCTCGCTTCGAGATTGCTTCGTCGCTATCACTCCTCGCAATGACGGAAGGGGTGTGTCATTGCATCTGTTCTTATTGTCACTGCCCCCTTTTCTATCGTCATTACTGGCCTTTTTCCATTGTCATTGCGAGCCCTTTTCCCCTGTCATTGCGAGCCGAAGGCGCGGCAATCTCAGGAAAATCAAAATTCAAAAATCAAAATGCAAAATGACAGAGCAAGAGAGAGTCAAAATCCTAAATCCGAAATACTAAACAATATCAAATGCCCAAAAGAGTTTTGAGTTTCGAATTTGGATATTAGAATTTGTTTAGGATTTAGTGCTTTGAGTTTAGGATTTGAGTTGGGGATTGCTTCGTCGCTTATGCTCCTCGCAATGACAAGCCAGGGAAGCACGCGGCACTAATCCTGCCAACGACTACCGCTCCTTGTCTTTGCTATCTTCGTGGTGGTAACATAAATTTCTGGTGGGCCGCTAGCTCAACTGGAAGAGCAGCTGACTCTTAATCAGCAGGTTCAGGGTTCGAGTCCCTGGCGGCTCACCATCTATTACCGCTATGTTCTTACCCTGGCTGGTCTGCGAGGTTTATCAATAGTTGCCCCAGCTTGAGTTGTTTTTCTTTGCCGAGCGACCACAGGCAATTCTATGATGAAGGTGGCTCCCTTTCCCAGCGCGCTCTCAACATATATCATGCCCTTATGGCTGCTAATAATCCCTCGACAAATGCTCAAGCCAAGCCCCGTTCCTTCGCCTTTCTTTCTGGTAGTAAAGAAGGGGTTAAATATCGTCTTCAGATTTTCCTTCGGTATCCCCGGGCCATCATCTTTAATAGATATCCGAATGGTACTGTCTATCGCCTCTGTTTTGACTGAGAGTTTGCCTCCGCCATGTGCTGTTCTCATCTCCGCCCTGGCGTTTAGCGTTATATTAAGGAACACCTGCTGGAGTTGACCGGGGTCTGCCATGGTTCGTGGCAAGTGAGGGGCGAGCTTGGCAGTAACCTTTATGTTACCGGTGGTCATTTCATAGGTTTGCAGTTCGAGGGTGTCTTCTATCAGCTTGTTAATATCAGTGTATACTATCTCTGGCTTCTGGTGGCGGGCAAAATTAAGCAGCCTGCCGGCAATACTGGCTACCCGTTTCCCTTCATTATTGATGATCGTTGCATATTCCCTGGCGTCTTCGGGGAGGTCCTTATGCGTTAGCATCTCAGCAAAGCCGATAACACTGGTGAGGGGATTATTTATCTCGTGGATGATACCTGATGCCATCTCGCCCATGATGCTCAAACGGGTGGCTAGCTGAGCCTTCCGCTCCATCTCCTCTTTCTCTTTTTCCATCTGCGTTCGCTCGGTGATGTCCCGGACAACACCTCGAAACCCTGCTGGCTCACCTTGTGAATTTCTTATCAGGGAGACGGAAGCCTCCACGATTCTCTTGGTGCCATCCTTTCTTATCAGCTCCCAATCAAATCCTCTGCTGGGCTTCCTGGTGGTGTATACCTTGTTGAATGTTTGAAACACCTTCCTGGCATTCTCTTTGTCCATATACTTCCTGTTGTTCATACCTATCATCTCATCTTTGGTGCATCCCACGATTTCGCACATGGAATCATTGAAGAAGGTATAGTTGCCGGCAAGGTCAACCTCATAGTAGCCATCTGTGATGTTTTCCAGGATGGTTCGGTATTTCTTCTCGCTCTGCCGCAGCATCTCTTCTGTCTGTTTTTCCTCGGTGATGTCCCGGACAAGACCTCGAAAACCTGTTGGCTCACCCTTTAAATCCCTTATCAGTGATACGGAAGATGAAACCCACATCTTCGTACTATCCTTTCTTGTGACTTCAAACTCAAATCCTCTGGCAGGCTGCCCGGTGGTGTATACTTCGACATATCTTTCCAACACCTTCTTGGCAGTCTGTTTATCCATGTAGTCCCTGTTGTTCATACCTATCAGTTCATCTCTGGAATATCTCATGTTATGGCATATCGAATCATTAACGAGGGTAAAGTTGCCGACAATGTCAGTTTCATAATAACCCTCTACGGCGCTTTCGAGGATGGTTCGGTATTTTTGCTCACTTTGCCGCAGCGCCTCCTCTGCCTTTTTGCGCTCGGTGATTCTTCCCATTTGCGTGGCAACAGCATCAATCAACCGCCGCTCATCTCTTGAAAATGGCCCCTCGTCAAGCTTTGGTCTCTTTTCCAGGTAATTGACCTCCACAGCACCTACCTTGACTCCGCCTATTTTGATATCCGAACATAGCTTCCACTTTGCATCGCGGTAGTTTGCTGTCCTGAACTCCTTGTCCTCAGTAGTAATTCTGGTGCAGCAAATCTCTGGATACTGCCAGCTTGATGGCAGCAGGTTTGCCATCTCCTGATATAGTTCATCCAGGGTAATATCTGGCTTTTCAGCAATCGCGGCGATGCCGTAGAGACACTCTAGCTCTTTGACTCGCTCCTTGACGTCGTGCTCCAACTGCGCGTGCCTCTCCTCCAATTCTAGATTGTGCAAGGCAGAGGCGATGTCGCCGGCAGCCTCCTGGAAGAACAAACACTCTTCTTCCTCTTCCACCAAGTCGGCCGGAGCAGAGGTAGATAGTATGCCATAGCTCTTCCCGTTGTGTTGCAATCTTATGGTCATTCCTCCCCTGCCACTGTACTTATCAGATAAAGGGCAATCGCTGCAGGTCAGCGGTGGGTTCTCGGTTATGACAGGTCCTGACTGTTTTAATGCCTTCTGCGCACAGTGCGTCAGCTCTCCTCGCACCAGACGTTCCTTCACAGGAAGGAAATCAGCGCCTAAACCAGACTCAGCATGTGCTATAAGCCGGCCATACTCATCCAACAGAGCCACCCAGGCATTGTAGTAACAATGAGACTCAGTAAGGCTATCGCAGATGCCCTTTAGCAATCGGCTGCGGTCTTTCTCCCGAGCTATGAGTTGGTTGACATCACGAATGGCACGCAGCACAAGGTTGAGATGCTGCGCCCTTTCCTCCGCCTGTTTGCGCGCGGTTTTCTCTTGCCTCAGCGCAGTTACTTCGTGGCGCAGCCGTTCTATTTCTTCAGCAAGCTGCTCTTTCGCCTTATCTGCTACTTTTATTTTGCCGCCTCCTTCCCACTTTGCCTTTCCATGTTTGTTAGCTACTCATCGTGCGCATCTACCGCCAAACGTTATTGCCGTTAGCCCCGGCCGTTCCGGCTTTGTTTTTTTGCCGAGCGACCACAGGCAATTCTATGATGAAGGTGGCTCCCTTTCCCAGTGTGCTCTCGGCATATATCTTGCCATTATGGCTGTTAATAATCCCTTGACAAATGCTCAGGCCAAGCCCCGTTCCTTCGCCCGCCTTTCTGGTAGTAAAGAAGGGGTTAAATATCCTCTTCAGATTTTCCTTCGGTATCCCCGGGCCATCATCTTTAATAGATATCCGAATGGTACTGTCTATCGCCTCTGTTTTGACTGAGAGTTTGCCTCCGCCATGTGCTGTTCTCATCTCCGCCCTGGCGTTTAGCGTTATATTAAGGAACACCTGCTGGAGTTGACCGGGGTCTGCCATGGTTCGTGGCAAGTGAGGGGCGAGCTTGGCAGTAACCTTTATGTTACCGGTGGTCATTTCATAGGTTTGCAGTTCGAGGGTGTCTTCTATCAGCTTGTTAATATCAGTGTATACTATCTCTGGCTTCTGGTGGCGGGCAAAATTAAGCAGCCTGCCGGCAATACTGGCTACCCGTTTCCCTTCATTATTGATGATCGTTGCATATTCCCTGGCGTCTTCGGGGAGGTCCTTATGCGTTAGCATCTCAGCAAAGCCGATAACACTGGTGAGGGGATTATTTATCTCGTGGACGATGCCTGATGCCATCTCGCCAACAACGCTCAAACGGCTGGCTAACTGAGCCCTTTGCTCCATGTCGTCTCTCTCTGCCTCCATCTGCTTGCGCTCGGTGGTGTCCCGGACAACACCTCGGAACCCTACTGGCTCACCTTGTGCATTTCTTACCAGAGAAATGGAAGCTTCAGTGAATCTCTTCGTGCCGTCCTTTCTTATGACCTCCCCATCAAATCCTCTGGCAGGCTTGCCGGTGGTGTATACCTTGTTGAATGTTCGATACACCTTCCTGGCATTCTCTTTATCCATGTACTTCCTGTTGTTCATACCCATCATCTCATCCTTGGTGTATCCCAGGATTTCGCAATATGAATCGTTGAAGAAGGTAAAGTTGCCGGCAATGTCAACCTCAAAGTAACCGTCCGTCATGTTTTCCAGGATCGTTCGGTATTTCCTCTCACTTTCCCGCAAGTTCTCCTCTGCCTGCTTTTCCTCGGTAATGTCCTTGGCATTGTATTGTATCTCGACGATGTTTCCGTCTTTCTTAACTACACTGGCACTTGCCAATAAGTGGCTGATATCACCTGTCTTTGAAAAACCCCTCAGGTGATAGCGGGGAGTAAGCCCGTCGAGGATGTCTTTCCAGAACTGGATATATTTGGGGGTGTCTTCTGGATAAGCGATCTTCAATATGCTTTGTCCTATCAATTCCTTTTTTGAATAACTGGAAAACCTTTCCACCTCTTTGTTAACGTGCAATATCCATCCTTCTGTGTCTGTTGTTATGATCAGTTCATTTGCGCTTTCAAACAGGTCCTCAAAGCGCGTTCTGGCTTCTTCTGATTCCTGCTCCGCCAGTTTGCGCTCGGTGATGTCGGTCATCGTTCCGCGTGCCCCGACTACGCTATCTCCGTCAAAGGTTGGTCGGTTGGAAATGCCCATCCAGCGGATTTCGCCAGACTTGGTATGAAACCGATACTCACCTTCCGTGCTGTGGCCGGACAACGTACGCTCAAAACCCTCTATGGCACGTGGCAAATCTTCCTCATGCAACAACTCAGCAAAAGAGCGTCCCATGATTTCTGAGGGACTGTATCCGATCAACCACTCTATCACCGGGCTGACATAGGTTACATTTCCATCCTGGTCAACGGTGTAGATGGCATCGTTTATCTCCTCTGTCAACTGACGATACTTCTCCTCATTCCGCCGCAGCTCCTCTTCCGCCTTTTTGCGCTCAGTGATGTCCCTCGCCATGCCCAGTGTGCCTATGATTTCCCCATCTATTTCTACAGGGGATGAGGTGACCTCTACCGGAAGAAGGTCACCGTTCTTGGTGATAATCCTGGTCTCATAGGTATCTGTTTCTCCCCTGAGCACCTTTTTGAAGACGTCCGCCATGCGCGGGATCTCTTCTTCAGGAAGGATGAGAGTGGCATACTCCCCAAGCAGCTCATCCCTGCTGTAACCGCACATTTCTTCAGCCTTCTTGTTGCCTGAAGTAAATCTAGTTTTTAAGTCCATCGTGAATATTCCGTCTGTAGCGGTCTCAAATAGACTTCGGTATCGCTCTTCACTTTTCCGCAGATCCTCCTCCGCCTGTTTTTCCTCGGTGATGTCCCGGACAACACCTCGAAAACCTGTGGGCTCACCCTTTGAATCCGTCATCAGGGATATGGAAACTGAAATGAATAGCTTCGTACCGTCCTTTCTTATGATTTCAAAATCAAATCCTCTGGCAGGCTGCCCGGTGGTGTATACTTCGGCATATCTTTCCAACACCTTCCTGGCAGTCTGTTCATCCATGTAGTCCCTGTTGTTCATACCCATCATCTCATCTCTGGAATACCCGATGTTATGGCATATCGAATCATTGACGAAGGTAAAGTTGCCGGCAAGGTCAACTTCATAATAGCCCTCTATGACGCTTTCGAGGATGGTTCGGTATTTTCCCTCACTTTCCCGCAGCTCCTCCGCTGCCTTTTTCTGCTCCGTGATGTCCCGGCTAAGGCCTCGAAACCCTATCGGCTTGCCTTGTGAATCCGTTATCAGTGATACCGAGGATGAAATGGATAGCTTCGTGCCATCCTTTCTTATGGACTCCCAATCAGCTCTTGGGCAAGGTTTACCGGTGCGGTATACTTCATTGAATATTCGATAGACCTTCCTGGCATTCTCTTCGTCCATGTACTTCCTGTTGTTCATACCCATCATTTCATCTCTGGTGTATCCCAGGATTTGGCACGACGAATCGTTGAAGAAGGCAAGGTTGCCGGCAAGGTCAATCTCATAATAGCCTTCTGTCATGCTTTCCAGGATGGTTCGGTATTTTCCCTCACTCTCCCGCAGCTTCTCCTCTGCCTGTTTTCCCTCGGTAATGTCCTTGGCGTTGTATTGTATTTCAACGATGTTTCCGTCTTTTTTAATTGCATTGCCACTTGCCAGTAAGTTGCTGACATTACCTGTCTTTGAAATAGTCCTCAGTTCATAGTGAGGACTAAGCCCGTTGAGGATGTCTTGCCAGAACTGGACATATTTGTCTCTATCTTCTGGATAGGCGATCTCCAATATGCTCTTTCCTATCAATTCCTTTTTTGAATGACCGGAAAGCTTTTCCACCTCTTTGTTAAGCCGCAATATCCATCCTTCTACGTCTGTTGTTATGATTAGTTCGTTTGCGGTTTCAAACAGAGTCTCAAAGCGTGTTTTGGCTTCTTGTAATGCCTCTTCCGACCGCTTGCGGTTGGTGATGTCATGCCTGAGGTCGACGAATTTTGTTATCTCCCCATTTTCATCAAATACCGGGGAGGTTCTTATAGAAAAGTACCTGTCGAATCTCTTTTCATACCGGTCGATTGATGCTGCCTTTTTGGTTTTTAATGATTGCCTGCAAGGACAATATTCGGGGAGATTATCTGCACCGCTGATGACTTTGTAGCACTTTCTCCCGATGACTTCCTCTCTGCTCTTGTTAAGAAGAGCCAACCCTTTAGCGTTTATGTTTTCTATGTTGTAGTCCTTGTCAATTATCAGCATGACGTCTTCCAAGGAGTTGAACGAATGGCGCCAATCTTCCTCCAATTTTCGTAACATGTCCTCCCACTGTTTGCGTTCGGTGACATCACGGAATATTCCTTGAAGTAACTTTTTGCCCCTGAGTTCAATGACATTGGCTTTGATTGCAACCTCTTTAATCTCTCCCTTCTTGGTGATGACCTGCGTTTCCACAACCTTCCCTTCCTTTTCTCCGAGATGCTGTTTGAACGTCCTGGTAACGTCTCCATTCGTTTTTTGCCGAGGATGGAGAATCCGCTGATGTTGTCCAAGAAACTCTGATTTCTTTCTGCCCACCAATTTACATGCTGCCTGGTTGCAGTCAACTAATATGCCGGTTTCGGCGTCGGCTATGAAGATAGCATCCAACACCTGTTCGAATTGCGTTCTATACTTTTCTTCAGATTCTTCAAGTGTCTTTTCCACCCGCTTCCACTCGGTGATGTCGCGCATATTGGAGACAAACCCGTTGAGAGCGGGATTGTCGAGTCGGTTGACGCCAGTGCCCTCGATCACTCGCCATGTGCCGTCTTTGTGTTTACATCGACACTCCACGATTATCGGCACATTGGGCTTTTGAAATGCCTCTTCGAAACCTCTGGCAACTTCTTGAAGGTCGTCGGGATGAACCACATCAATGCTGGGCCTGCCGACTAATTCTTCAGGCCGATATCCCAGTATTTGCTGAACTGACGGGCTTACATAACGAATAATACCTTGTGAATCAACGACCTGAATAATGTCTGACGAGTTTTGTAGCAGAGCCCGAAAGTTTTCTTCGCTCCGCCGCAGTGCTTCCTCCGCCTGCTTGCGTTCGGTAATGTCTTCGAGGAAAGCGCCTATTCCTGCAGGATTTCCCTGCCCGTCCCTTATTAACCACGCACTCAGTGATACAGGGAATATCGTTCCATCCTTTCTAATGTATTCCTTTTCAAAAGTCCCGTACCCTTCAGACATGAAATCCTTCATCGCCTGTGCTTCATGCTTGTGCCATTTCTTTGGGGTCAGCTCCCGGAAATTAGTGCCTTCAAGTTCTTTTAGCGTGTAACCAACCATATCCTGATAATCTTGATCGACATCAACGATCTCACCATCCAGCGTGGTAATGGCAATACCATGTGGATTTGAATCAAATAGGGTTCTATACTTCTGGTCAGTTTCCCGCACTGCTGCCTCCGCCTTCTTACGCCTGGTGACCTCAGCAGTCAGTTCCTGTTTTTTTATTGTAGTTTCTGCAGTTCGCTCATTAACGCGCATTTCTAACTCCTTGTGAGCTTCTGGTAATCTTTCCTCGGCCGCTTGCGCTCACTGTATTCATCAGCCAGTTCTAAGGCATTTGAAACGTGCTGGGCGAGGTTCACCACCGATGGGATGAAATGTTCGGCCAATTCGGTGGAGGAGATGCCGAAGGCCCCGGTGATGTTTCCATGCCGCCTCAACGGCGTCAGGATGCACGCCCTGTTCTCGGCGCCCAGGCTGTTTGATATCGAGTCAGCTAGCCGCTGTGGAAACAATTCGGCAATTATGTCACTAACCTTAACCTCGACTGTTTTCCCCTCTCTGGCGACCTGACTGAACATGCTTGACCTGTTCAGGTCGATCCTGTACCTTTTGGCCCGGACTCCAGCCGTCCTCTGCGCGGCCTCAAGCTCCCCGGCAGGAAATCCTGCTTCCATGAGCCTGAACTTCGCTCCATCATCCGCCAACAGCAGGATGCTCACCCTGTAGCGTTTCGACTTTGCAAACTCCTCCCTCAGGGTTCTGTAAGTCTCAGCCTCGTCCGGCAAGCCATGTATCTTCGCCGACACCTTCTCCGTGAAGTGGGTAATATCAATCGGGTCATGCCGCGGTTTGTCTATCCCTTCCCTTTTCTCCTTCATCCTATTTTCCAATCCCTCCGCTTTGGACTATTCGTGTTCCTCTAAACCCCCTCCATCGCCTCCTGGCCCTGTAGTGTTACCTCCCTCTACAGCTTTTTGATAAAGTTCCTCCAATTTGAACAATTCAAGCGATTCTCTCCTTGACAGTCTTCTCTTTTGCTCAAGGTAGAACAAGCGCCGCAGTTCTTCCCGCGGCAATGTGGCTATCGTTCTCTTCCTTTCCATGTGTCTCCTTTTGCTGTTTACCTCACTAATTAGCTATATTTTTCTATGCACAGTGTAAGGTGTCCTCGTTACTGTGCAAATCCCCAGTTGGTACTGTTTTGAACGGTATTTTAGTCCCGTATGACTGAAGCCTATTGTTGTTGGTAGCTATCAGCTATCAGCTTTCAGTTATCAGGCATTAGCTGAGCGCTGACTGCTGATTGCTTTGTGATTTTTGAATTTTGACTTTCCGTGAGATTGCCACGCTTCGCTCGCAATGACAAAAAAGGGGTTAGCAATGACAGGTAGGGGGGCGAGCAATGACAAAAAAAGCCTCGCAATGACCGCCTTACGTCATTGCGAGGCAGAGTATGGAAATGGGCTTGGTGATCAGACCTCGATTTTCCCTTCCTTCATCGTGTCGGTGGGTTTAAACACTCCTACGTTAAATCTCTGGGCAAGAGCTTCACATCTCTTGACCAATTCAGGATATCCTATGCCCTTTGCAAGCTGGAAGGGTCCGAAGCCACCTCCTCCATTGACTATTGCGTTATCAATATCGGAGGCGCTCTTTGCCACTCCCTCGTCAAGCAGTTTCGTTGCTTCATTTACCTGTAAGGCAATGAGGTCGTTCAAACCGAACTCTTTAGTAGCCTTTGAAGTATCTATTGTGGGTCTACCTGCCGACCAATCATAGAAGCCCTTTCCGGTCTTTTTCCCAAGTTCACCTGCGTTGACCTTCTGTTCAAGTGCTGTTCCTCTATAATCCGGAGAAAGCCCATCGTGGAGGTACTTGAGTGAGTGATAAGCGATGTCAATTCCTACGAAATCCAGCAGCTCATAAGGAGCCATAGGCATCATTGCTTTGAAGGCGCCATCGAACTCCTCCGGGGATACAAGTTTTTTCTCCAGTATTAGCTCAAGCAAGAGCATGACAGGGGCATTTACTCTGTTATAAATGAATGAAGGCGAGTCTTTCTCAACTCTGACCGGAGCTTTGCCCATGTTCTTCGCCAAGTCATAGGTGACCTGCATGGTATCCTCGCTTGTCTTTTCTCCCTTTGTCACCTCAACGAGCTTCATCCTGACGGCAGGGTTAAAGAAATGCATCCCGACAACCTTTTCAGGCCTGTTCGTCGCTTTTGCTATCTCGGTGATGCTCATATTCGAGGTGTTTGATGCAAGAACGGCATCTGCTGGTGCAAACTTATCCAGCTCCTTGTAAACTGATTTCTTAATATCCATAACCTCGGGAACTGCTTCAATCACAAGGTCAGCATCTTTAACCGCCTCCTCTATGCTAACAGTTGTTGAGAGCCTGTTTAGCATCTCGTCCCTTTGTTCTGCGGTTATCTTTCCCTTGGCGACAAAAAATTGCTCCAGGCTGTTCTTAATCCCCTGGACACCTTTGTCAACAAACCTCTGCTCGATATCTCTCAGAGCTACCTTGTAGCCGTTCATCAATGCGACCT
>CAYVCJ010000003.1:0-36706 GCA_964450165.1 uncultured Dehalococcoidales bacterium | reverse complement strand
TCGAAACTGCGCTAAGGAGCACCTTCCGCCCTGAGTTACTTAACCGGGTAGACGATACCATCATCTTTCACACTTTAACTGAGCAACATTTGGCGAAAATTATCGACTTATTGATCAAAGACGTGGAACAGCGCCTCGCCGAACACAATATTGCGCTAAAGGTAAACGATGAAGCCAAATCATGGCTGATAAGCAAAGGCTATAATCCTGAATATGGGGCTCGCCCGCTACGGCGTGCCATTCAACGCTATGTGGAAAACCCTCTCTCAACAAAGATACTCAAGGGCGATTTTAAGGAAGGAGATACCGTAGCTATCAGCGTCGAAGCAGAAGAGCTGAGTTTTACCAAAACAGAGCCTGTAAAGGCATAGCCCAGAATCAGTCCAACCGTGAATTTAGCCTCAAAAGTTAAGAGCTACTTTCCCAAGGAACTCCTTGAGTTACTTCGTGATACCTCCAAGGAGGCTAGCAAGCTAGGACAAAGAGTTTACCTTGTCGGGGGTATAGTGCGAGATTTACTGCTAGGCTATCATAGTTTCGACCTTGATCTGGTAACCGAGGGCAACGCTGTCGAACTGGCTAATCAGATAGCTAGAATCAGCGAGGCAAGATTGGTGCTACATCCCCGCTTCAACACTGCCAAAATCAACAGCGGTGACTTCGCCATAGATATCGCGACCGCCAGAAGTGAAACTTATGCCAGACCTGGTGCACTACCTACAGTCACGCCAAGCCGTATTGAAAAGGATCTCTTCCGCAGAGATTTCTCCATCAATGCCATGGCGATATCCCTCACCACTGAAGATTATGGACAGCTACTTGACCCTCATCATGGCAAAGATGACCTACATTCACATCTCATCCGTATCCTACACCCTGATAGTTTCAGCGATGATGCTACCAGAATCTTACGAGCGATACGCTATGAACAACGATTGGGATTCAATCTTGAGCGTGAGACTGCCCGATTACTCAAGCGAGATATTCCCATGCTGGATACTATAAGCGGCGACCGAATAAGGCACGAACTGGAGTTAATCTTCAGAGAGGAATATCCTGAACATGCCATTAAGCGACTTGGAGATTTGGGAGCATTACAAAGGATAAACCATTCTCTCACTGGCAATACGTGGCTCGCCGGTAAATTCAATGATGCACGCCAATTAGGTAAACCAGGTGAACTTCCAGCACTTTATTTTTGTCTCCTTGCCTCCCCACTCAATGGGGAACAGCTTAACCAGTTGGTAAGCCGCCTTAACCCATCAGCAAAGCTAACCAAGACATTGAAGGATACCGCTCGACTTAAGCTGCACCTTACCCAATTAGATAAACCGCAGTTGAAGCCCAGCGATATTTATTACTTCCTTCATGAATATGACCCATTAGCTGTTAAGGCTAACACTATAGCCGAAGACAAGCCCGAGATTCGTCATCATCTTGAGCTTTTCCTTTCTAAGTTACGTTATGTAAAGCCTTGTCTTAATGGGGAGGACCTTCAAAGACTGGGCATCCCTGCAGGAGCAAGGTTGGGAGAAATCCTCGAGATATTGCACAAGGCAAAATTGAACGGCGAGGTTACCACCAAAGATGAGGAGGAAAAATTAGCCCGGCGGCTGAAACCATAATGGAAGGAAATGAAGAAGTCCAAAACCAAAATAACAAAACACAATGTACTTAGGGAATTTGCCCGCCCAACACGCCAACAGAAATTTCCATAGCGGTAATCTTGATACTCCGGCGGTAAGCCCGGCGATATCAAATGGCAAAACGGGCTGCAGAGAAAAGAGGAATATCGCCAGTAGCCCGTATCGATTAACCCAATCCACAAATCTGTGATAACCCGGTATGTCTCTAGTGATCGCTATCCTCTTTCCGAGGTAACCAGCATAGTAGCCAGTCATTTCTCCCAGGGTTCCAGCAACACTTGCTACAAGAGCCACAATAATTGGATCCCACTGCGAGGCTGCTGCCATCATAATCGAACCATGCAAAGCCACAGGCACCAGAATGCTGGCGTTACACAGAAAACTAACGAGAAACACAACAGAATAAGCACCAGGGGCAAAGTCGCCTAACGAGATGTTGAAGTGAACGATCAAATACTGAAGAAGATAAGCAAGAGCAACGCTAAGCGCGATAAGGCCAGCACCATAAAGCGTTAGCACAATCCATCTTTTTTGTATCTTAGTCACTTGGTTCACCTCTAGGAAGCGAAGTTACCACATAACATTCCAGTCCCCGTTTCTGCATAGATAGACACACTTCATTGGCTTTTTCTTTGTTCTGAACGGGAGTAAACAGGCAGGGGCCTGAGCCAGTGAGGTGGACAGGTAAGCCCGCTGCTTGCTCAAATATTTCCTTATATTTATCAAGCTCGGGAAAGATATCAAAAGCTACCGCTTCAAAAACATTGAACATTAAAGAGGACGGGAGCGTTTTCCCCTGTTCCATAGTCTGCAAGGCGGCATGTATAAACTCGCCATGAGTGAAGTTCCTGCTGCTCAATTTGCCATAAAGCTTGCTTGTCTTGTCTGGTATCCTTGGTACTGACGGCACGTATAAGATGAAGTATGTTGGAGGCAAATCTGGCAACGGAGTCACTTCCTCCCCACTACCCTCCACAAGAGTGGTGCCCCCGTAGACAAACAACGGGACATCCGAACTTATCTGTGAAGCTAAATGAGCCAACCGCGATCGAGGAAAGTGCACTTCCCACAGAGTATTAAGCGCCACGAGAGTGGAGGCAGCATCGCTGCTCCCTCCGCCTAAACCCGCGGCCCACGGTATATTCTTGCGAAGCCTGATTCGCACACCCTCATGGCAATTGGCAACCTCCTGGAACAGTTTAGCTGCCTTTATCACCACGTTTTCAGCTTGCAAGCTTGATTCGTTGCATTCCAAAGATATTTCTTTTCCTATCTCAAAGCTAAGAACATCGTATAAGGTTATCGTCTGGGCAATACTCCTGATTTGGTGGTTATTATCATCATACTCGCCCAAAACTTCGAGAACGAGGTTTATCTTTGCCGGTGCGTAGACAGTCAGCATAATGATTGTGTTCTAAGCGGGGCAAAAGCTTCCCACAGCTTTCGCCATTCCTCCAAGCTCAGAGTTTCCGCTCGCCTTGTAGCATCTATTCCAATCCCTTCAAGTAACAAGCAGACCTGGTCAGGTGATATTGCCAAACTATGAGCCAGGGAGTTGCGGAGTTGCTTGCGACGCGAACCGAAGCCACAATGAACCATGTCAAAAAAACCTTGGACATCAGATACCTCAACAGGTGGTTCAGAATAAACGTCGAGACGCAGGACCACAGAATCTACCTTAGGTGGGGGACGGAAATCCTTAGCTAGCACATAAGTTATAATGGTCGGCTTACTGTAAAATTGGACACCAATGCTGAGCTGAGTCATCTTGCCAGGCATGGCAGCTATAGCCTCGCCAACCTCTTTCTGCACCATTATCACCATCAACGAGGGTTTCAGCTTAGCACGGAGGAAATGCCACAATATTGGTGAAGTAATATAATAAGGAAGATTAGCTACTACTTTATAAGCTTGTCCGCTACTCACTGGAGTACCAATCTTTCCCTTCAGAAGCTCTTCAGGAGTGATTTTGAGTATATCAGCATGCACAATCTCGACATTTGGAAAAGAAGCCAGCCTTTTGCTCACCATATTAACCAATTTAATATCAAGTTCCACAGCAATCACCCTGGCAGTCCGCCGAGCCAGCTCTTCAGTTAATATGCCCATTCCCGGACCTATCTCCACAACAATGTCAGCCCTATCAAGTTCAGCTGCAGAGAGAATGCGCTCCACCACGCTTTCGTTAATCAAGAAATGCTGGCCTAATCTTTTTTTCGCCTTGAGATACATCCAAATATCAATTTAGGTCGTGCACCTGCTCTCGGTTTCTATGGTGCAAATTACTCTTGCCAGCCAGCTCCGTCCAGGCACCTCTATGTCACCCAGAGAATGTTACTTACCGCTGCTTCCTTCCGGACCTGACGGGGTTCGTAGTTCTCCGTCGCATAGAACCCAAACTTCACCACCGCTTAACAGAAAGCAACCTTGCACCTCGAAATCTCAAGCAGGAATTCAGCCCCGCTATAGCGGATTTCGGGTTCAGGGCACCGCTAGCTCCCCGCCTAGCACGACCTACCGTAAATGTTACCAGCAACAATCAATCTCATCAAGACTGATCTGGCAGACTTTCCCATCATGTAACCTTGCCCTGGAGATGAGAAATAGGATGGTTACAGGCGTTGCTATTGGTAACGAGATTTCTTAGAATTAGTACCTCAGTTCCAATATCGATAAGTGGAGGGAAAAATGGAGACAATAGTTAATCAAGTCAAGCTTTCGTTAATTCAAGGTGATATTACGCAGCAAGATACTGACGCTATAGTCAATGCTGCCAATCCCAGTTTGATGGGTGGCGGGGGAGTAGACGGAGCAATACATAGAGCTGGCGGGGCAGCTATCCTGGATGAGTGCCAGCAAATTGTTGCTAAACGAGGACCATTGCCAACAGGAAAAGCTGTAATTACCACAGGGGGAAACCTCAAGGCAACGCATGTTATACACACTGTGGGGCCTATCTGGGATGGTGGCAACAAAAATGAAGCCGAGCTTTTGGCTAGCGCTTACCGTGAAAGCCTCAAACTAGCAGCAGAGAGGAATTTGACCAGTATCTCCTTTCCCTCTGTAAGCACAGGAGCATACGGCTATCCCCTGGATAAGGCAGCCAGAGTAGCTCTTAGAGCTGTGGCTTCGTTCCTTAAAGAAAAACCTACCTCCCTGAAGGAGGTGATTTTTGTCCTTTTTGATTCGTCAACCTATGAAAGTTATTGTTCCGCATTGAAAGAGTTAATACAAAAATAAGAAACGCAACGTGTTAACTCACCTCAGCATAGCAACATAGCTGTTCAGCGGTATTCCCAGCGAGTTTGCCACCGGTCTGCACTTTGCCATAAGGCAGTAAAACACTTTCCCTTCCTCAGGAAGTTCACTCAATGCTTCATAATGTCCCATGCCTTTAGCGAATACAAGGTCTGCCGTTTTAAATTCCTGCCTGAATTGATTTGAAGCTAAGTCAAGAATTACCCCAGGTGAAGCCATACCTGTAGTCATCACCGTTCCAAATTCGCCTTCCAATCCAGCTTCTTTGACATCCTCTACCGTGGCATCATTTTGAACGGGTGAAGGCTTAACCACGTATTTAACATCAACTAATTGCCTCATCTTTTTGACCAAAGGCAAGTCAAAATAAATCTCACCAATATTATCCGCCAAATACAAAACTTTGGACGCCTTTTTTAACTCTGCTTTAAACCGCTGGGAATCATCTATGGCAAATTCCACTGGTTTCTTCATATCCTCGGCAACATCGTCGAGACTCCTGAAGAAATCTATGGCATTAGCTACAGCAGCAAGCTTAATATAATCGTTAATAGTATCTCCATACTCAGCCTGCACCTTAGAAAACAATCCCGCGGCAACGGCCAGCTCATTTGCCTTCACCGTTCGATAGGGGTCTGGATTACCAGTTACGTCCCGTATTATCTTATGGATCTTGGTAGCAATTGCGATAGATATCTGCTCACTAGAAAACTCCTGGTCAAGGATGTTTTTGGCTTTCTCCACCGCCTTTTGCCTGAGTAATTCATCGTTTGTAGCCAGCCTGCCCGCCTGGCAAATTAGCCTTCCTAAGCAATCATAGCACTCCGGGTAAACCCTCATAGCAACATTACCCCTTAAACCTGTTTGAATACGGTTCGTGGGCTATATTATAATACCCTTGAAGAACAGAAAGGTTAACCAACAGCCATGTTCGACAAACTGGGATTAATAGAAAAGCGCTACGAAGAACTGGAGCAGATGATTGCCCAGCCTGAAATAGCTACTGACCCAAAACAGCTACAGGAGCTGATGCAGGAAAGAGCTAACCTCAAGGACATCGTCACCCAATATCAACAATATAAAACGATTTCCGAGGAGTTGGCTGATCTAGAAGCTTTGCTCAGTGATGACCTTCAGCCTGAAATGATTGCTCTGATCAAAGAAGAACGAAACAACCTAGAACAACGTCGGGATGCCGTAGTTGATAAACTAAAGCTTTCTTTGGTACCGAAGAACCCCAACGATGACAAAGATGTCATCGTTGAAATAAGAGCGGGTGCTGGCGGTGAGGAAGCAAGCCTTTTTGCCGCCGATCTGTTTCGCATGTATAGTCACTATGCTCAGAGTAAAGGATGGCAAATAAATATCATGAATAGTAGTCAAACTGACGTTGGTGGTTTTAAGGAAGTGGTATTCGAAGTTAAAGGCAAAGCTGCTTTCAGCAAGCTGAAGTATGAGCGTGGAGTACATAGAGTGCAACGAGTGCCTATTACCGAAGCCTCAGGACGGATTCACACCTCGACAGCTACTATAGCTGTCCTTCCCGAAGCAGAGGAAATCGAGCTGAACATAAAGCCAGAAGAGCTCAGGGTAGACCTCTTCCATAGCAGCGGTGCCGGGGGGCAAAATGTGAACAAGGTAACCACGGCGGTACGCATCACACACATCCCTACAGGGATAACAGCTACCTGCCAGGCTGAACGCTCTCAATTGAAAAATAAAATGAAAGCTATGTCGGTTCTTAGAGCAAGATTATTCAGCCTAGAACAACAAAAGCAATCAGAGACGCTCGAAAGGGAACGGCGAACACAAGTAGGCACAGGTGACCGAGCAGAAAAGATTCGCACTTACAATTTCCCCCAGGACCGGGTCACCGACCACCGCATTAATACCGTTTTTCATCACTTAACTGAAATCCTGAACGGTGAGCTTGATGAACTCCTTGAAGCACTATCCACCACAGAGCAAGCTCAACAACTGGAAGCAATCCTCTCATGACCTCGAGAGAAGCTTTAATTCTAACCAGGCAAACACTGGCATCGGTAAACTCCGACGAGGTTGGTATTGAATCTGAGCTTTTGCTTTGCCATGTGCTGGGAATATCAAAAACAAAATTGTATAGTGAGCCACAAAGAGTATTAACCCCAACAGAAATAAAAGAGCTTCAGCACTCCACTAATCGCTGCCTCCTTCACGAACCTATTGCCTACATCCTGGAGCATGGCGACTTTTATGGTCACGATTTTTATGTCAACCATCATGTCTTTATTCCCAGACCAGAAACCGAGCTATTGGTCGAAGAAGCAATTAATTTCGCTCACAACCACAGTATTTCACAAAATGAATTTATCCTCGCTGATATTGGCACTGGCAGCGGTGCTATCGCAATTAGCGTTGCCTTGGCATTACCACAGGCGAAGGTCTATGCCATAGATATCACTACTTCAACTCTCCATGTAGCCCATATAAATTGCCAGCGACACCACGTTACCCATCAGATTACCCTCCTGCAGGGTAATCTGCTCGAACCACTGCCTGAGCCTGTGAATGTAATAATAGCTAACCTACCTTATGTCAAAAACCATGAATTGAGGATGTTAGCCCCGGAAACAATAGATTTTGAGCCTTCGGTAGCTTTAATTGGCGGAGAGGATGGCTTGAATGTAATACGCCAGCTACTAAATCAAATTCAGGGGAAGATCTGCCCAGGTGGTTGCCTGCTTTTAGAGATCGGCTATGGACAAAAAGAGCCAATAACTTCATTGATAAATAGTCACTTTGCCCAAGCTTCCATCGAGATAATACCTGACCTGGCTGGTATTGAGAGAATAGCCAGAATCATTTTATAACAGGCGTTTTCTTTCGCAGCACATATTGACCCTTGTTAACATACGATATAAAATCTCCACCTGTTGCCCGAGAACTTGGGCGCAAATCTAGAAATCTCTTAAAGGAGGGAAGGTGATTTGTATGCACTGGGAAGACATCTGTTACTAGAGTTAAGAAATTGCAATAAGGAGGTGTTAAATGACCTAGATTTTCTTAGAGATTGCTTGAATCAAGCTGCCCTTCAATGCGGCGCCACCATAGTTGGTGAATCCTTTCATCAATTTTCTCCTCGTGGGGTGAGTGGAATAATTAATATCGCTGAATCTCACATCGCAATTCATACCTGGCCTGAGTATAGCTACGCGGCTGTAGATGTGTTTACTTGCGGAAACAATGTAAATCCCGAGGAAATAGCCAATCTAATAACACAAAGCTTACAGTCCCAAAACTATTCGGCAATCGAGTTGCGAAGAGGCATGGTAGAGGAAAGTAAGGTTAGGAGTATCGCAAAATAATGAAGGCCGCTGAACCTGACAAACATAAATGGTTCCACGATTATGTCAACCCCGACACTACCATATCGTACAGGGTCAGGGAGTTGACATATTCGGGGAAGACCAAATTTCAGTCTATAGATATCATTAATAATGAAAGGTTTGGGAAATGCCTTGTGCTTGACGGCAAGATTCAATCAAGCGAAGTTGATGAATTTATCTATCATGAAGCTTTAGTACACCCTGTCATGATCGCCCATTCCCACCCCGAGAAGGTGTTTATTGCTGGTGGTGGTGAGGGAGCTACGTTAAGAGAAGTGCTGGCCCACAATTCAGTCAAGAAAGCTATCATGGTAGACATTGATGAAGAAGTAGTGGATATTTGCCGCCGCTTCTTGTTTGCATGGCACCAAAATTCCTTTGATGACCAGCGGGCAGAATTGCACTTCGCCGACGCCAGGGAATACCTTGAAAAAAACGATGATAAATTTGATGTCATCATCATTGACCTGCCTGACCCTTTACAAAAAAGCCCAGCTCGTCTGCTATATACCCAGGAATTTTATCACCTGGTTAAACAAAGGCTGCAACCAGATGGCATTATCTCGGTTCAATCCGAGTCCGCCGATTGGACAGAGTTAGAGAACTTCGCGGACATCGTTAATACGCTGGCGAACGTTTTCCCCATAGTTCGCCCCTATCAAGCTCATATACCTTCATTTAATAGCCTGTGGGGATTTGCCTCCGCATCCCAGAAACTTGACCCGGGAAAATTAACGCCTGAAGAAATTGACCTTAAAATCTCAACAAGAATATCAAAAGAATTGAAATCCTATGATGGGCTTACCCATCAATCGATGTTTACCATCCCTAAGCACTTGAGACTGAAGTTATCCGAAACCAGAAAAGTCATTACCGATAAAGAGCCCATTTCCATTTACTGAATCGTCTATAAATTCCACGAAATCACCACCCTTCCTATCTCATTTGTGCCTTCATATATTTGAGTTATCTTGGCATCCCTCTAGGATAGCGCGGAACTCTCTAATGGCTAAGAATTACTAAGCTTCTCTGCCTAGAACCAATAAAAAGTAAAAGATAGCTCTAAGCTAGCTCTACTCTAAAAATCAAGTAAGTTATTCTCTTTGGTTGGTTAATTTCAGATAAAACATTAAAAATAGCTGCACAAGCCCAAATTTTAACGTATAATCTTTAACGCCAAAAACGAGCAGCATTATTTATCTTAGTTAAGAAGATAATAGAACCTCTTTGTATTTGAGTTTAAACTAGAAAGGAGAGTTATAGGAGATGGATTTTGAGTTTACAGAAGAGCAAAGGATGTTTCGAGACGCGGTACGGGATTTTGTAGCAAAAGAGGTTACTCCCCGTGCTAGCAAGTGGGATGAAACTGAGGAATTTCCATCTGAGACGGTTAAAAAGATGGCTGAAGTGGGAATGTTCAGCGCTGGCTTACCTGAGAATATCGGAGGAAATGGGGACTTATTAAGCAATACTATAGCCATTGAGGAGATTAGTTATGGAAGTAGTGGCTTGGGTGTGATTTACTTGGTTAGCACTGGCTTAGCTATCTATCCAATCTTAATGTATGGCAACGAGGGACAAAAGAAGAAATATCTCACACGCACAGTTAATGGAACGATATCTGCCTTTGCTTTGACTGAGGCAATAGGTGGTAGTGATGTTGCTATTCTACAGACAAGGTATACACAAAATGGCGATTACTTTATTCTTAATGGCAACAAGCTATTCGTAACCAATGGTGCTGAAGCTGAGTTCATCACGACTTTTGCTACTAAGGATCCATCTTTAGGATATCGCGGAATCAGTGCCTTTATCATAGATAAGGATACCCCTGGTTTTTCTGTGGGCAAGTTGGAAAGGAAAATGGGTATGCATCCTAGTTCAACAGCAGAACTAATTTTTGATAATTGTAAGATACCAATTGGGAACCTACTGGCAGCAGAAGGAAAAGGATTCAAAATAGCTTTGGAAGCAATAGATGAAAGCCGAGTTGCTATAGCTACTCAGGCATTAGGCAATGCCAAGGCAGCATATGATGCTGCTGTCGAATACGCTAAAGAAAGGGAAGCTTTTGGGAAGAAAATTGCTCAACATCAAGCAATCCAATGGATGCTTGCTGATATGGCAATAGATGTTGAAACATCTAAACTGCTAATCTACGAAGCAGCTTGGCTAACACAAAAAATAGGAAAGTCCCCTCTTAAGGAAGCAGCCATGGCAAAGGTTTATGCCAGCGAAGCAGCTCATAGAGTATGCCACAAAGCGATACAGATCTTTGGTGGTTATGGCTATACTAAAGATTTCCCAGTAGAACGCTACTACCGCGACCAAAGATTATTGGAAATATACGAAGGAACATCTGAGATGCAGAGATGGACAATCGCGCGAGAAATAACAGGCTTAAAATAAAGGCCTAAAGCTAGATCTAGGCGATATCCAGACTACTTGCGGTCCCTGCAATGGTGAAAGCCGTCGAATGTTCGCCGGTGCTTAGCTGTTGAAAGGACCGTCAGAGGAACTTTAAAACAACGACATGATATCCTGGGTTACTAATTCCACCGAGATCAATAGGGTATTATAAACGAGTTCTGCGTATATTACACAGTATCAAACAATGACGCCCGAGGTTGTTAGCCTGGTGTTAGCCCTTTACCCCAGCTTAAGCCCCGTTCTGACGGTACCAGCACAGGAAGTCACTTCATAGGATCAACCATGGCCACATCACTAGCGAAGTGGAAATGGACAAACAGAAAATGCAAGGCATGGCAGAGCACTAACGGAAAAAGGTGAACTAGATTATTTGATGTTCTAAGGTTTGGTCACCTTGCGGAGTTACTTCCCATAGTTTGTCGTGGCTTTCTATGTGGTCAACATATAGAATGCCATTGAGATGGTCTGTTTCGTGTTCCAGAGCCTGCGCCAAAAGCTCTTCTCCCTTAAGCCGAACCTCCTTCCCTTGCCTATTTTGCGCCTTCACCTTGACTACTTTTGAACGCTTAATCTCCCCATAATAACCAGGATAGCTTAAACAACCTTCTTCAACCACCCGCACACCCTCCCTCCTTACTATCTTAGGATTAATCAAAGTAATGACTTCCTTTTCAGGGATCTCGATGACCGCTATGCGTAGCGACATACCTATTTGCGGAGCAGCTAACCCTACACCGTGGACAGCCCGCATCGTATCAATCATGTCGTCGATTAGCTTCTGAATCGAGCCATCAATATTAGCCACCCTTTTTGCTTTTTGCCGCAACACCGGGTCAGGCAAAGTACGAATCTCCAAAACTGCCACGCCTCAATTATAACTCAGCCCTTTTACAACGTAAATCTAGACCATCCCCACAGGATCAACATCCACAGTCCAGCCTTGAGGTAAGGTTATGTCTGATACAGCTTGAGCAGGATTGGAACCACGAACGATAATCTGCCAGCGATATCTCCCCCTAACTCTGGAAGCAAAAGCGGGGATGGGACCGATCAAGTTCCAATCAGGCATCTCCTCCCGTTTTTTCTCCAAGAGTAAACTACTCAATTTCTCCGCCTCTTTGTGACACAATTTCTCATTGGTATGAGTATAAACCAGACGAACGAACCGACTAAAAGGAGGATAGCTATATTGCTGCCGATAGTCTATCTCCTGATTATAGAAACTGACATAATCGTGTTTGGCTGCAGCTTGAACAGCGTAATTCTCCGGAGAATATGTCTGAATGATAACCTTCCCCACTTTAACTCCACGGCCAGCCCGACCAGCTACTTGACAAAGAAGCTGAAAGGTGCGTTCACCAGCACGGAAATCAGGAAAGTTAATCCCAGTATCGGCGTTAATTATCCCAGCAAGAGTTACCCAGGGTAAATCTAGCCCTTTGGCTATCATCTGAGTGCCAATGAGTATATCAGCTTTACGATCGCGAAAAGTACTCAATAATTCTTCATGTGCATATCGTCTTTTGGTTACATCCCTATCCCAGCGAAGCACCGCCGCCTGCGGGAAGAATCGCTTCACTTCATCTTCCACCCTCTGCGTGCCGATGCCCAAGAACCTGAGGCGTGAACTCAAACAATTTGGACAATTTACGGGAAGCAGCAAAGTATAATGACATCTATGGCAAACTAACTTCTTCTCCACTGAATGATAGGTGAGCGCTACTGAGCAACGCGGGCAGCGAAAAACAAAACCACAACGCCGGCACTGGACAAAAGTGGCTGTGCCACGGCGGTTAAGAAAAAGGATTATTTGTTCCTTTTGAATCAAAGCTTCTTTCATCGCACTTAGTAGACGGCGACTAAACATGCTGGTATTTCCAGCTTTGAGCTCTTCCCTTAAGTCCATTATGCTTACTTCAGGGAGTGGTGAATAACCATGAGAAGTAACTCTTTCCTTCAGCTCCACTAATCTATATTTTCCCAGCTGTGCTTTGTGAAAGCTATCAACATCGGGTGTGGCACTACCTAAGATAACAGTAGCACCGCTCAACTCCGCTAATTTAAGAGCCACATCTCGAGCATGATAGCGAGGAGATTTATCTTCCTGCTTATATGTCCATTCATGCTCTTCATCAATAATGATCAGCCCAAGGTCAGGTTGAGGAGCAAATAAAGCGCTTCGCGGACCAATAACCACATCGCACCCTCCCTCCCTTGTCCGTTGCCATTCATCAAATTGCTCACCTAAAGAAAGTGCACTATGCAATACGGCTACCCGACCTGGGAAACGGCTGGCAAAACGTTCCACCGTCTGTGTAGTAAGGGAAATTTCAGGAATAAGGCAAATACCACGCTTGCCTTCAGCGACGGTCTTAGCTAGAGCCCGCAGGTAAATCTCTGTCTTTCCACTCCCGGTAACCCCAAAAAGAAGAAAAACAGTGGATTTACCCCCGCTATGTTCTATCCTGCTCCAAGCAACTTGCTGAGATGAGGTAAGAGACACCGGGGGCATTGGCTTGATATCGAAATGCGCCAATGGGTCACGCCTGACAGTAACCAATTCTATAGAAAAGAAGTGCCCACTTTCCAGAGCCCTGATTGTTTCAAGCGAGCAATTAACTCGCTTCCTTACCACGCTGACGGGAAGTGGCTTAGATTCCCCAGCCAGAAATTGTAATAACGCAGCTTGCTTATGGGCTCTCGTTGTTTTTAGCCGAGCTATTTCACTAACAATATTGTCCTTACTGGCAACAAGCTTGATATAAGGAATTATTTTTGGTGCTACCCTCGCTTTCTCTAACTCAGAAAACCTAACTACGAGCCCGACATTAACAAGCTTGTCAATGATTCGCTCGGCTTTGCTTACCCCCAACTTTCCCCCCAATTCCTTGAGGCTTACCCTTCCCCTCTCCCCAATAAAGTGAAGGATCTTGGACTGCTCTGGCGTAAGCAATGATAAACCACTTTGATCGCCTGATAGACGGAAGTAAGTGGCGAGTTTGCGCTCAAACCCAGGTGGCAACATTAGAGCCATGGCATCAAATAAAGAGGAAAGATAATGCTTGCTTATCCATTGGACGAGCTGGATTTGAGTGGGGGAAAGTAAAGGGTAACCAGTAATAACATCAACTATCTCCTTAACCACATCAACAGAAGGAATCTCACCCAACTGCACAACAATGCCTTGCACGATTCTGGAACCAAAAGGAACCCAGACTGCCTGCCCTGTGTGCACATTCAAATGAGGAGGAATGGCATAACAAAAGGGGGAGTAGCTTGGACACTTAACCGCTACATCGGCATACTTCATTTAAGGTGCTTGGACTTTCTCTTGTCTTTCCGCCAATCGAGCCTGCTTAGCACTCAGTTTTCGGATGTAATAAAGCTTTGCACGACGCACCTTACCATGCTTAAGCATCGCTACATCCTGTATGAGCGGAGATTGAAGGGGAAAAGTACATTCCACTCCAACCCCGTAACTTACTCGTCTTACCGTAAAATTGCCGCCATCAATGCTTTTCCTCAGCCTGATTATTACTCCCTGAAATTGTTGAACTCGCTCCTTACCGGCATCTATCACCTTCAACCTAACCTTCACCGTATCACCGGGAGAAAGTTGAGGAATATTGGGGTTTATTCTCGGCTTAACTAGCGATCTGATATCCATTTTTACTCCTTAGCAGATAAATTCCATTCTTTAGCGAGATCGGGACGACGTTTCACAGTTCGCAAGATAGCCTGCTGCCACCGCCAGCGAGCAATCTCTTCATGGTTTCCCGAAAGCAAAACTGACGGCACCACCCAACCTCGATATAGTTCCGGTCTTGTATATTGAGGATATTCCAGAAGCCCGTTGCTATGGGAGTCATTGTGAAATGATAGTGGTGAGCCAAGTACCCCTGGTATCAATCTAACCACAGCATCAACAACAACCATAGCAGCTAATTCCCCAGCACTGAGCACATAATCACCAATGCTAATTTCATCATTAACGAGATGCTCCCGCACTCTCTCATCCACACCTTCATAATGACCACAAATTAGCATTATATTTTGATGTAGAGCCAACTCCCTAGCGACTTGCTGTGTGAAAAGCCTACCTTGGGGAGTGAGTAAAATAATCGGCAAATCACTGTAATCAACCTGCTCTTTTATTGATTCCGCCGCTTCGAAAATTGGCTCGGGCTTGAGCACCATCCCTGGACCACCCCCATATGGATAATCATCCACGGTGTGATGCTTATCATGACTGTAATCTCGAATATTATGAACCACGACTTCCACTAATCCACGCTCTCTAGCCCGTTTAACAATACTGCAATCAAACGGCGATGCGAGCATCTCAGGGAAAAGGCATAATATATCAATTCTCATTTTCGCTGTTTTATCTTATCACACATTTGTTAATCAGTTACAGAACCATTTCTTTGTTTTCATTTTTCCCAGAATGTTTAAGCATCTTGATGCAAAAATCAAAAAAAATTAAGCAAAAAGAGGGAAAAGGTATTGACAAAGGAATCGGGGTAAAGAGTATAATGATTGTGGGGAATGGTGGGAAATTGTGGGGAAAGAAGGCAGGTGGAGGTTATTATGAATGCGAGCGAAGCAAAGGTAGTTACCGTTCTAGAACCATCGGCTCATACTTTTATAGAACAGAGAATCCTAACTTTCTGCACCAGGCATCCCAAAATGAAATTCACCCTTGAGTGTATCCTAACCGACCATGAAGGAAATGAATTTGACCTGCATGAAGAGATAGAAGACCTGGTAAATGATGGAATTCTCGAAAAGCAAATAAGCAATGCAGGTACTGTTTGGTATTACATACTAAATTGACATGAAGGAAAGTCTCTTCTACGGCACATATCGGTATAAGGTTGACGAAAAGGGGAGAATGCCCCTGCCCCGAAAATTCAGGGAACAATTAAAGGATTCAAAAGGTGGCAAGCTGGCCAAGGGGGCAGACAAATGCATCGTCATCTACCCTTTACCAGAATGGATAAAACAAGCAGCTGAACTAGAAAAAGCAGTAAGACCTCCCGATGTGCAAAGAAAACTAAGACGCCTTTTCGGCGCTAGTACTTTCGATTTTATCTTCGATAAACAGGGAAGAATAGCATTCCCCGCAGAGCTGCGCAACTACGCTGAAATCACCGATAGCGCTGTCGTCATCGGCGCTCAGAAGTATGTGGAAATTTGGAATCCGGAACTTTGGGAAGAACAAATAGGCGAATGGGACCACCTAGATGAACTTTCGAACATGAAGGAGAGTAAGTGATAGCCCTGGACGTTCCTTTGCCTACTCATGTACCTGTCTTGGTTAACCAAATAATAGAGGGACTTGAACCTCAGCCAGGAGAACGTTTCATTGATTGCACTGTGGGTTTGGGAGGACATGCCTCAGCTATCCTAGAGAGGATCTTACCCGATGGGAAAATCTTAGGCATTGATACTGACCCGCAGGCTATTGAGCTAGCCAATGCCAAACTGGCGCATTACGGTGAGGCAATTATCCTGGTTAACGATAACTTCATCAATATTGAGGATATTTGCAAGCAACATGATTTCCATCCCGTTGATGGTATTTTGTTCGACCTTGGTGTTTGTTCTTTGCAACTAGACACAGCACAACGTGGCTTCAGTTTCCACCTCGAGGCGCCTCTGGACATGCGCTTTGACACCAATCAAGGGTTAACCGCTGATGACCTGGTCAATACCCTGGGTGAACAGGAGTTAGCGCGGATCCTACGAGAATATGGTGAAGAGCGCCACAGTCGAAAAATAGCGCAACGCATCGTCCAGAACCGCCCCATTCACACTACCTTGAAACTCGCTCGGGTAGTCAAGCAAGTCCTGGGTAGCAAGCATACCAGAATTCATCCTGCTACCAGGACTTTTATGGCACTTCGTATCGCTGTCAACGGTGAATTAGAGAACCTGGAGACAGCCCTTGGGCAGACCATCAACCTCCTTCGCCCCGGCGGTAGGCTAGCAGTCATTAGCTATCATTCTCTGGAAGACCGCATAGTCAAACAATTCATGCGTCGAGAATCTAGCACTGAAATGCCTACCCTAAAGCTCATATCAAGGAAGGTCATTAGACCTACTTCGTTGGAGACAAAATCCAACCCACGCAGTCGCAGTGCTAAATTAAGGATAGCCGAGCGACTCAGCTGATATACAGAGAATCCCAAAAAAACAAAGGAGGTGAAAATGCCAAGAAGGAAGATTATCTCAGCTATTGATGTAGGCACGACTAAAATAGCCACCATCATGGCCGACGTTAAAGCAGAAAATGACATCGAAATCCTGGGAGTGGGGGTCGTTCCTTCCCATGGTTTACACAAAGGTACAGTAGTCAACATGGATGAAGCTAGGGCATCTGTTCTTTCCTCAGTGAAGGAAGCTCAAAGAATCAGCGGCATACGCATGGATTCGGCTTATATCGGCGTTACTGGCAGACACATAAGCTGCTTGAATAATCAAGGGGTAGTATCCATTCCGCGCACTGATCGACTAGTGCGTCCTGAAGACCTTAAACGAGCGTTATCAGTAGCTCGCAGCATTTTTGTCCCTGAAGGAAAGAAACTACTTCATGCTATCCCTCGCTATTATGCCCTAGATGGACAGGAGGGAATAACACAACCAGTAGGCATGCATGGCACTAGACTTGATGTAGAAACACATATCATCACCGCTTCAGCAACCGCAGTGCAAAACTTGGTTAAATGTGTTCGCAGTGCTGGTATCGAAGTTGAAGATCTAATCCTAGAGCCACTAGCTAGTAGTGAAGCCGTGTTAACACAAGAGGAAAGAGAAGCCGGCGTCATAATGGCCGACATTGGTGGTGGCACAACAGACATTGCAGTATTTAAGGGTGGCAACATCTATCACACCTCTATTATTCCAGTAGCTGGCTACCAAGTAACCAGCGATATATCAATTGGATTAGGCTTGCCTTTCAGCATAGCCGAAAAAATGAAGAAGCGATATGGTAATGTCACTCCGGACTTGGAGGTCGACCAAGAAGACCAGGTAGGTATCGAAAATGGGCATAGTGCCTCTTACCGTGACTTATGCGATATCACCCGTTCTCGCATGGAAGAATTACTCCAACTCATCCTTCTGGAAATGCCTACCAGCGATTATCGGTCATTAGCCCCATTTGGCCTAGTGCTCACCGGTGGAACTGCCAACTTAACCGGGTTTGAGGAACTAGGACGTTCAGTGCTGCAAATACCTGTGCGCAAAGGACTCCCTTTGAATTCGGGAATCTATGGCATCTCCGATATCTTGAATGATTCGGCCTACGCCACCACTCTTGGACTAGTCCTGTGGCCGATCAATGGCAAAGAAGGAGCTGCCTTCCGAGTGAAAAGGGCCGGAATCTTGGGTGGCTTTGTGAGTCTTGTTAGAAGACTACTCCGCAGCTAACTAATGAATTAAAAAGGAGGTTAGAATGGCAAAACAAATTTATACTCCGTCACCAGCAAAAGTAAAGGCTATAGGCATTGGAGGAGGCGGCTGTAATGCCGTTACCCGAATGGTCCGGCAAGGGATAAAAGGCGTTGACTTCATAGCTATGAACACAGATGGTCAAGCATTGGCTCTAGCTGAAGCACCGACCAAAATCCAGTTAGGGGAGAGACTGACCCGAGGTTTGGGTGTCGGTGGCGACCATAAAGTTGGAGCTAAAGCAGCAGAGGAAAGCCGTCAAATTATCGAGGAGCTCTTTGAAAGTACCGATATGGTATTTATTACCGCTGGAATGGGTGGTGGCACAGGAACTGGTGGCATACCCGTAATAGCTGAACTAGCCAAACAGTCCGGTGCTCTGACCATCGCTGTAGTAACCAAACCCTTCAGTTTTGAAGGGTCACATCGGTCTCAGGTAGCTGAAGAAGGATTGGTCTCCTTGTCAGGTAAGGTTGATACGCTTATCATCATCCCTAATGATCGGCTTCTTCAACTTTGTGATGCCAAGACAAACGTGGATAGCGCTTTTGCATTTGCAGATGACGCTCTTCGATCAGGAGTAAAGGCTATCTCCGAGGTGGTCACCGTTCCAGGGTTAATTAACCTAGATTTTGCTGATGTCAAGTCAGTGATGAAAGATGCCGGCCCAGCTTGGATGTCCGTGGGGAGAGGTAGTGGGCAAAATCGAGCTGCTGAAGCTGCTAAAGCTGCTTTAGCCAGTCCACTGTTAGACGTGTCCATAACCGGGGCCAAAGGCGTACTGTTCAACATCACTGGCGGGACTAGCCTAACACTCTTCGAATGCAATGAAGCTGCTGAGGTAATCAGCCATGCAGTGGATCCCGGCGCCAATATAATCTTCGGAGTAGTATATGACCCGAAGATGGATAGCGAGCTACAGCTCACTATTATCGCCACTGGGTTTACCAGCCAGTATGGCAAAGGGATAACTAACGCTGAAGAGCTTCGTCACTTGATAGCAAGCGGTAGCGAAAAGCTTGATGTTCCTTCTTTCCTGCGGCGCAATCAACGATTCCCCACATCTCATATAGGTACCACTTCCAAAACAGCCAAGATAGGAACCCCAGAGCCAGCTAAGATTTCCTACCAGTAAACCTCCCGCCTCATTTAGGAAAGGGGGTAGCGGGCGCTACCCCCTTTCCCATTTCTGAAGAAAAGGCTATAATTATAGACAGAATGGGGAGGTGGCATCTTCCTGAAAGCTAAAGGAATAGCACAATTAGCTACTGAAGCTGCATCGCAGAAGCAAGCAACAAACATCGTCATGCTGGATGCGAGGAAGGTGTGTTCATTTACGGATTATTTTGTCATTTGTAGCGGAGATTCAGATCGGCATATTCAAGCTATCACGCAAGGCATTAACGAAACAATGAAAAACAAAGGGGTTATCCCTCACCACAAAGAAGGCACCCCTGATTCAGGTTGGATGCTTACTGACTTCGGCTCGGTAATTGTTCACATATTCACAACGATACAGCGAGATTATTATCAACTAGAAGGACTCTGGGATAAGGCAACCCCCATAATCAGAATTCAATAGAAGGGTCAACAATTTCTTCAGCCGAAAAGAAAAGAGCAATCTCGCTTCCAGCGTTTTCCACCGAATCGGAGCCATGTATCAAATTATGGCTGATGTCTCCACCAAAGTCACCTCTGATAGTGCCCGGCATAGCTTTTGCCGGGTCAGTTTCACCCATCGTTTGCCTTATCACTTTCACTGCGTCATCATCTTGTAAAACCATAGCGATGACAGGCCCAGAGGTAATAAAATCGACCAACTCATTAAAGAATGGTTTATCTTTATGAACAGCATAATGCCGTTGAGCTAATGCTTTATCCATACAAAGCATTTTCACCGCCACAATTTTGAGTCCCTTATTTTCAAGCCAAGATATAATTTCTCCAGCTAATCCTCTTTGTATAGCATCAGGTTTAATGAGAACCAGGCTTCTTTCCATATCTACTTAATCAGCAAAAATATCCGTAAGATCAACTCGATAATTGCTATTTTATTAGAGAAGAAGTTACAATCCAAAATTCTTCTTTCCCAAGGCACGCGATAACAGCCGTAAGATACCCCGGACACCCACCTTTTGAAATCACTTCTCTAACAGAGAAAGTCATCTACTTCTAGATTGAGCAAAATCCAACACACCACCATAAATTGTAGAATATGGCCAAGCCTGATCCAATTTCTAGCGACCCGCGATCACTTTGATCACATTGGCATCGCTGCTGCCCTTGACAAACAAGCAACCTCACTCATTCCACTTCCATATAATGTGCTTGTCGTCTAATTGGTAAGTCAAGTAGTTGTTGTCTATCAACCTCCCAATCTCTGTCTTGACAAACTCAAGAGGAAAAGAAAGGGTATTCCACACTCGCGTTTGCAATTCGGCACTGTATTTCCCCACTTCTGAAGGATTACCATCTATCCTTATCTTTCCCTGTTCTTCAATCACTTCCTGGTGCAATAATTGCCATACCAAGTTTTGCGATTCCTCGCCCTGCCATTTTTTCAGTTCTTTGTCAGAGAGCTTCTCTGACAAAGCATCCCTGACACGCTGGTCATAATACATCTGAGTAATTCCATCAACTACTTTGTTTAACGTCTCCGCCTTTATCCCTTCAGTGTCGCATATAGCTTGATTGCAATCATAGCGTTCCCAATCATTGGTTAATATGTTGAGGCCAAGCTCTGCAGCCTTCTCCCTGACCTCCGTTCCAAAGAAGGGAGACAAAATATGAAACCCCCACCCACCTTCACCAAGGCTTTCGGCAAATTCCACACTCTGCCTCAAAGTATCCTCAGTTTCACCGGGAAGCCCAGCAATAAAAGAAGCAATGAAATCATACCCTGAATCCTGGCATAGCTTAATAGCTTCCCTTATCTCCGCTAGCGTGATCTTTTTATGAGCTAAATCCAAAATCTTCTGATTGCCACTCTCTACCCCAAAACACAGAGCAAAGCACCCAGCCTGTTTCATCTTCTCCAGCAAAGGTTTATCTACCGAGTCCACCCGAGCATAAGCTGCCCACATGACATCTAACCGCCGAGCGGTAATTTCATCACAGATGCCCGTACAATGTTTATGGTTAACAGTGAAAAAGTCATCTTCGAAGGCCAGTAACTTGAACCCCAGTTTCATGATATGCTCCATTTCATCTATTACTACCCTCGGGTCACGGTATCTTACCTTTTTCCCAACCATTCGGTGTCCCACACAAAAAGAGCAATCAAAGGGACAGCCTCTACTTGTCGATAAACCACACGCCGCCTGCAATGCTAGATATCTAGATACGGGAAGCAAATGTCTTGCTGGAAATGGAAGCTTATCGAGATTTTGGATGAATGGACGCTCAGGAGTGACCACTATTTCTGAATCTTTTCTAAAAGCTATCCCCTTAACCAGGCTCAGATCGGTGTCCCTCGCAATGGTTTCCACTAGCTCCACCACCGTCTCATCTCCCTCCCTTACCACCACGATATCTATGAACGGTGATTCACGCAGGGTCTCCTCCACACTAAAAGTTACATGAGGCCCCCCTATGATCGTGATCAGCCTATGATCTATTTCTTTACAAGCTTTAAGAATCCGACGAGCCGCAGGATAATTAAGGGTAACCGACGTCGCCCCAACAATATCAGGCTTAAATTCCCTTAGCTTCCTCTCAAGGTTTTGGAAAGAGTACTTGCTAACCAGGAAATCCAAAACCTGTACCTCTACCCTTGCCTCCTCCAACACTGCCGCTATGGAAGGTATGCTTAAGGCAACATGAAGCCCTTCAGCTTCTGGGTAAGGAGGATTTATCAATAAAACCCGCATTACTATCTCGAAGAGTCGCCCTTGATTCTACAATGACCCTACAGAAATCGGCTAATTCTATATCTCTATTGAAGCTAAAGTCAATAGTTTGTGCCACAAGGCAACAAAGATATCTTTGACGAGGTTTTCCTCTCTGTTTATACTACACTCAATTGTTATGGAATTGCTTTTTGGTTCTGCGGGGGTTCCTAACAGCGCCAAAGATCGCTCCACAGAAGGTGGCATTCGCCGCATCGCCGAGCTGGGACTTGGTTGCATGGAACTGGAGTTTGTAAGAGGGGTAAAAATGGGGGAGTCTACTGCTCGGAGCATAGGAAAGTTGGCCAAAGAGAAGGGAATTGCCCTTAGCTCGCATGGACCTTATTATATAAACTTGAATGCCAGGGAAGCTGAAAAAATAACCGCTAGCCAAGAAAGATTACTAGACACAGTTCGAATTGCCTCTCTATGTGGAGCAAGAACCGTAGTCTTCCATGCCGCTTATTACATGGGTGACCCGCCAGATAAAGCCTATTCCGTGGTGAAAAAGAACCTGCAAGATATAATGCACAAGCTAAAATTCGACCAAAATCAGGTTTGGGTTAGGCCTGAGGTTACTGGAAAAATCAGCCAGTTCGGCACTTTGGAGGAGGTGTTAAGTTTGAGTAGCGAGATTAAAGGAGTTGCCCCTTGCATTGACTTCGCTCATTGGCATGCTCGTGCCGGAAAGTTCAACTCATATGCTGAATTTGCCAGCATCCTCAAACAAATAGAGCGTCAATTGGGAAGAGCGGCTCTGGATAATATGCATATACATGTTTCAGGAATAGCCTACGGCGCAAAGGGTGAAATCAAACATCTGAATTTGAAGGAATCGGATTTTGATTATGTTGGCTTAGCTAAAGCTTTGAAAGATTTCAACGTCAAGGGATTGGTTATCAGTGAAAGTCCTAACCTGGAAGGAGATGCTCTATTGCTCCAGAGAACCTATAATTCTCTTGGTTAGCTCGACTCCGTGTTCACAATGATATTAACGGCTTAATTTTACATTTATACCATAGTTGCTATAATAAACATAAGGTTATGAAAACTAAATGGTGGCGAGGCGGATTCTTTTACATACTGCTTTTAGTGGTAGCAATTACCCTCATGTTTGTCCTCGTACCGAGGATACAGCAAGGTCCCACAAAAGTAGAGTTACCTGAGTTCATAAGCTATGCCAAGGAGGGGCAAATTGATCTCATCAAGCAAGATGGGAACACCCTCATTGGTATTAAAGATGACGAGACATTGTATACCACGGCATTTCAAGGTAGCACGCTTGAGCTCTCTAATTACCTCAAGGAAGCGGGAGTAGAGGTTCCTATCGACGTCAAACCCAGCAGCACCAACTGGGGGATGATAGCGTTACAAGTAATATTGCCTATTACATTACTTGGTGTATTATTTTATTTCTTTTTCCGCTCAGCTCGTGGAGCAAGCATGCAAGCATTCAACTTTAGCAAAAGTCGTGCTCGATTAAATTCCCCCGCTAACCCTAGGGTGACTTTTGCCGATGTCGCCGGGATTGAGGAGGCAAAAGAGGAGGTTCAGGAAGTAGTGGAGTTTCTCAAGACGCCTGAGAAATTCCGCGCCTTAGGTGCTCGGATCCCCAGGGGCGTTCTCCTGGTAGGTCCGCCAGGAACCGGTAAGACTTTATTAGCCAAAGCCATAGCTGGAGAAGCCAAGGCGCCTTTTTACTCCATTAGCGGCAGTGAATTTGTGGAAATGTTTGTCGGCGTCGGCGCCTCTAGAGTTAGAGACTTATTTGAACAAGCAAAACGTACTACACCAAGCCTCATTTTCATGGATGAGATCGATGCCGTTGGCCGCCATCGCGGCGCTGGATTAGGTGGTGGACATGATGAAAGAGAGCAAACTTTGAATCAAATCCTCGCCGAAATGGATGGCTTTGATACTAATACTAACGTTATAGTCGTAGCTGCTACTAATCGTCCTGATATACTTGATCCAGCTTTGTTGCGCCCCGGTCGTTTCGACCGCCATATCCTTATTGATACGCCAGATATCAAAGGGCGTAAAGCTATCCTGGAAGTGCATGCCAAAGGCAAGGCACTAGCACCAAAAGTTGATCTAGAAGTGATCGCAAGACAAACTCCTGGCTTCAGCGGGGCTGATTTAGCTAATCTACTTAACGAAGCAGCTCTCCTGGCAGGCAGACACAACCGCAAAGATATCACCATGAAGGAGCTTGAGGATGCCGCCGACAGGGTTATCGCTGGTCCGGAAAGAAAAACCCGCGTAATTACCAAAAAGGAAAGAGAAACCATCGCTTACCATGAAAGCGGACACGCTTTGGTAGCCAAGATGTTGCCCAATGCTGACCCAGTGCACAAAGTCTCTATCATCGCTCGAGGAATGATGGGAGGCTGGACGCACTTCCTGCCCATCGAAGAGCACCATCTCTGGACTAAACCTCAACTCGAAGACAGGTTAACAGTTAGCTTAGGTGGACGAACTGCTGAAGAAATTGCCCTTGGTGAGATAAGCACAGGAGCACAAAATGACCTGGAACAAGCAACTAAATTAGCTCGCAAAATGGTTACTGAATACGGGATGAGCGATAAGCTAGGACCACGCACTTTAGGAGAAAAGCATGAGCTTGTTTTCCTGGGCCGCGAGATTAGCGAGCAAAGAGACTATGGCGATAAGATAGCTGACGAGATAGATGAAGAGGTGCACAATCTTATTCAACGTGCTTACTCCACTGCCAAGAAAATCCTGACCACTCATAAAGCAAAACTAAAGGAAATGGCGATTGTCCTTATCGAGCGAGAAACCTTGGAAGAACCTGACCTGGATAAGCTATTTGAAGGGCTATTGCCAAAACCAGCTACCAGCTAGTTTTTCATCCTTTCCTTCGCACAACGTAGTGAGCTAAATCAACCAGATGGGAGCGAGGAAACTTGTCAGGCAAAATTTCCAATGCCTGGCAGGCTTGGAGCGAAAAATGCCGAGCGATATCAATACAGTCTTGAATAACCGATGATTGGCAAATCTTATCCCTAACCAATTCCATATGTTCGGCAATTTCACTTTCCAAAATTTTCTTTACCGTATCATCGTTGGGATAGCGTTCCAGAAAGATTATGGTTGGTAAAGTCAATACCCCTTGACTTAAGTCGGAGCCTGGAAGCTTACCTAGCTCTACTTCATTACCAGTAAAGTCCAAAACATCGTCTACAACCTGAAAAGCCATGCCCAAATTATAGCCATAATCTCTCAAAGCATGAATTGCTTCTTCAGGAGAATTAGCCAAAATTGCTCCCGACTCGGCTGCTGCTGAAAAAAGAGAGGCGGTCTTAGCTGCAATCCAACGATAATAATCATCCTTATTCTGTTCCCCGTTAAACGAAAGCTCTTTTTGTCTTAACTCGCCTGAAGAAATGACCATAACAGTGTTGCTCAAAAGCTTCATAACCTCGATATTTTCCGTCTCTGCCGTTAATTCAGCACATTTACCTAACAGATAATCCCCTACCAATACTGCACTTGTATCACCCCACAATTTGTTTACTGTTGCTTTACCACGCCGCTGTAGCGAGTTATCCACAACATCGTCGTGAACCAACGTAGCGGTGTGCAGCAACTCCATTGCCGTGGCTACAGGAAGCAAAAGTCCCAAATCGTAGTTATAAAACTTCCCGCTAAATAGAGTAAGAGCAGGACGAATCTTCTTACCACTAGTTTTGATTATGTAGTCCAGTAGCTTCTTTAGAACCGGTATATTAACATCGACAACTGAGACTAGACTCTCCTCCACCTTCTGTAAGTCCTCCTGGATAGGCTGATAGATAGTATCAAGCTCCATTTATCTCACCAGTCACACGCTGAGCCAAGCCGACTACTCTCTTGCTCAGCGATATCTTCATCCAGCTTGCTAAATAATGGCTGCGGTTGGCGTAGCTTTTGCCCCTCTGCCGGCAATTGAAATTTCCAGCCGACCTCACTGGGGCTTCCTTCAAAACCAAGAAGAGAATGAAGCTTTTCGGAACTGAAGGGGAGAAAGGGATAAAGAGCAGTTTTCAACGCTGATAGGCTCGATATTGCAGTATAAATAGATCTAGCTGAAGCTTGACGATCCTTCTCAATCGTTTTCCATGGGGCCTGGTTGTCAAGATAACGATTTGTCTTTTGAGCCAAAGACATAGCCTCTTTAATTGCCTCCTTGAATCTACAGTGGTAGAGCAACCTATCCACCTCGTTAAGCATCGTCTCCGCTTCATGAAGCAATGTTTGGCTCTGTGAATCAACGTCACCTGGGGAAGGCACCGCTCCATCAAAATTGCGATAAGCGAAGCTGAGAACACGATGAACCAAATTACCATAGGTGGCCACTAATTCATTGTTAGCTCGACGAACGAACTCACGCCAGGAAAAATCACTATCCCCAGTCTCAGGCATATTCACTGATAGAATATAGCGCAATGGATCAGGGTCATACCGTTCCAGATAATCAGGAAGCCAAACCGCCCAATTACGGCTGGTAGAAAGCCGCTTTCCTTCTATAGTCAAAAATTCATTAGCAGGAACATCGTAAGGTAAGTTTAGTCCACCATAGCCCATCAGCATCACTGGCCAGACAATGGTGTGAAAAAAAATGTTATCCTTACCTACAAAGTAGAAGCTTTTTGCATCTCCCTGCCAGAAAAGCTTCCAAGCTTGCTCATCATGATGCAACTTCGCCCACTCTTTAGTTGCGGACAAATAGCCAATAACTGCCTCAAACCAGACATAAATTCGCTTCTGCTCAAATCCTGCCTGTGGTACAGTTACACCCCAATTTAGGTCGCGAGTTATCGCCCTATCCTTTAACCCTTCATTCAAAAATTTCCATGTAGTGCCAGCCACATTTCTCCGCCAGTGAGATTGAGCTACTACCCATTCCTTTAGCTTATCCTGAAAAGCGCTGAGTCGTAAGAAGAAATGCTCGGAAAACTCGAGCCGTGCTGGAGTACCACAAAGAGAACAGTGTAAGTCCTTAAGTTCCGAAGGGCTTAACGGTCTACCACACTGGTCACATTCATCCCCCCTTGCCTCAGAAAAACCACAATAAGGACATACACCTTTAAGATAACGGTCAGGAAGAAAACGTTGACACTTAGGACAATAAGCTTGCAGTGCCCTATCCTTATAAAGATAACCCTTATCGAGCAAGGTTAGAAAAATATCATGCACAACCTGAGCATGGTTTTGAGTGCCCGTGGTGGTAAATAAATCAAAAGAAATGCCTAACTTTTGCCAGCAATCAAGGAATTGTTGGTGATACCTGGACACCAACTCCTGTGGAGACCTGGATTCTTGGTCAGCGCGAATTAAAATTGGCGCTCCATGCTGGTCACTACCCGAGACCATAAGCACTTCGTTGCCCTTAAGGCGATGATAACGAGCAAAGATATCAGCAGGCAGATATGCTCCGGCAATGTGCCCAAGATGCAAAGGCCCATTAGCATAAGGCCAGGCTACAGCGATGAGAATACGCTCTTTCAAGATTTCCCCAAACCAAATACTCTATTATACCTGCCATCTCCAAAAAAGTAACACCAAAAGTCAACTCGGTAGCGTTTCCGTCTCCAATATTGCCAGTGAGCCAGATACTTTACTAGCACACGGCATATAAGCTAAACTTACTTAATAAAGACGGGAAAGATTAATAAGAAATTTCCTGATTCATAACTATGTGGCAGGATGTAGTTCAAATACTTGGGACTGTGACGGCAGGCAGCTTATTAGGGCTGGCTATTATATTTTTGCTTGCCATGCTTACCGAGATGGGTCTGCCTACATACCCAATCATAGAAGGCCTAATAGTTTTTGCCGGCTTCCAGATTGTCCATGGGACAGGTAGTACTGCCTCCCTAGCTCCCTTCTTGATCCTAGCACCTGCGGGACGCTTGTGTGGTTCCACATCAACCTATTGGTTTTCACACTCCTTTGGAGACAGGCTCGTGGACAAATTTGGCCAGCGTATCCGAATCACAAGGGAACGCCTGGAAAAGACAAGGCAAAAAATCGCAAAGTTTGCTCTACCCAACCTGATTATGGCAAGACTTACCCCGGGGCTTGGAGTTCTTGCTTCAGTTACTTATGGTACAACGCGCATTCGTTTCCGATACTTCTTTATAGGTGTGCTTATCCAACTGCTAATCTGGGAGGGGATTTACCTCGCCTTAGGAGCTTTTGGGGGTGGCCTATCAAAGCTCCTCGCTCCAGAATTTCGTCCCCTCTTCATCACCAGCCTGGTGATAGCAGTAGTCGGCATAGGAACGCTAGCTTGGTATTTCTTTTTCCGCCAAACCAGGAAAGAGCAACCGCAAGAAACATCTACTGCTAAGGAAAACAAGAATTAGCATGCTTTATGTCAACTTAATAAGCGTTAACTCTAAAGTAAATGTGGAGCTGATGGGATTCGAACCCACTACCTCCTCAATGCCATTGAGGCGCTCTCCCGATTGAGCTACAGCCCCACAGCTAATTTAGCACGGCGCTATAAGGAATTCAAGCGATAAAGATAATGCCAGATAAAGATTGTCAACTTAAAGTACTCATCAGCAGAGAGGAAATAAAGAACGCCGTAGCCAAACTAGCCAACGAGATAAAAGAAGATTACCGGGGCAAGTATCCTTTGCTTATCGGCGTCCTCAAAGGCTCCTTTGTGTTCATGGCTGACCTTATTCGCCAACTGGATTTGCCAGTGGAAATCGATTTCATCAAGCTTTGCAGCTATGGCACTGGCATGCAGAGTTCAGGCAAAGTCAAGGTAGTTCAAAGACTTAAAACACCTGTAGAAGACAGACACGTCCTTGTGATTGAGGATATTGTGGATACCGGGCTTACCATCTCTTTCTTGCTCAATTATTTAGGAAAGAAAAAGCCTGCTTCCTTAAAGCTTTGTGCTCTAACCGATAAGCCATCCCACCACAAGGTTCCGGTATCTATTGACTACCTAGGGTTCACCATGCCTGATAAATTTATTGTTGGTTATGGGCTTGATCTCAATCAGAAATTTCGCAACTTACCAGATATATGTGTTTTTGAGGACGATGAATCTAGCTGAACTTATTTCCGTGGCCAGAGGGGATTCTCTACCAGACTTGCTACTAAAGAACGCCCACATCATAAACACCTTCATCGGCGAAATAGAGCAAGGCAACGTAGCTATTTACGATGGCAAGATTGCCGGGATCGGAGATTACACCGAGGCGAAGGAAATCATTGACCTGGAAGGCGAATACTTGTCTCCAGCGCTAATTGATGGGCATATCCACATTGAAAGCTCCATGCTCCATCCCGCTCGATATGCTGAAGCAGTCGTGCCCAGAGGAATCTTAGCCTCAGTCACCGACCTGCATGAACTTGCCAATGTTTGTGGCATCCAAGGAATAAGATTTGTTATTGATTGGGGGGGAAACTTGCCCATGGACATATTCTTCATGGCTCCTTCATGTGTGCCATCAACTTCTCTTGAGACATCAGGTGCCAGAATCAGTGTGGAAGAAATAGAGCAAATCCTCACCCTCCAAAATGTTATCGGACTGGGGGAAATGATGAATTTCCCCGGCGTAATAAATGGCGATAACGAAATACTACGCAAAATTAATGCTGCACAAGGCAAAATAATTGACGGACATGCCCCAGGACTAAGTGGCAAGAAACTCAATGCCTATAAGGCAGCGGGAATCCTGTCCGACCACGAATGCACAACTTTTGAAGAAGGTAGCGAAAGGTTAAAACGGGGAATGTATCTCATGATTAGAGAAGGTTCCTCAGAGAAGAACCTTGACGCCCTTCTGCCACTAATCAATGACAACACTTACAAAAGATGTTTCTTTGTAGTGGATGACCGCACTTGCTCCGACTTGCTCCGGGAAGGTGATGTCGACGCCGTGGTGAGAAAAGCCATTAGCCATGGACTAGCCCCAATTCGAGCTTTGCAATTGGCTACCATAAATGCCGCCGAATATTTCCAACTAGGTAACCTTGGAGCTATTGCTCCAGGCTACCTGGCTAACCTCATCACCTTCACCGAACTTCCCAAATTAACTGTAGATATGGTGTTCTATCAAGGTAAGCTGGTAGCTAAAAAAGGTAAATGTCTATTCTCAACACCCCAAATCTCACCTGGATTGACAAATACAATACATATTAAGAAGCCATTTACCACTGAGCAACTTAAACTAACTGCCAACAGCGAAACTCAGCCAGTTATCGAAATCGTGCCGGGACAAATAGTTACCAGAAAAAGACTGCAAAAGGTGAAAAGCGACCGAGGAATAATCGTCTCTGACATTGAGAATGATATCCTGAAGCTCGTGGTGGTGGAACGGCATAAAGCTAGCGGAAACATTGGGGTCGGACTGGTCAAAGGCTTTGGCTTGAAGAAAGGAGCTTTAGCCTCATCAATAGCCCACGATTCCCACAACATAATAGCCGTAGGCACTAATGATGCCGACATCTTTACTGCAATCGAGCAGATAGAAAATTTACAAGGTGGACTTGTCGTCTGCGCTGCAGGACAGACCCTAGCCTCCGTGCCACTGCCTATCGCTGGATTGCTCTCCCCCGAGCCTTTGAAAACAGTGGTAGTTCAATTTGAACAACTAGAAAAAGCTGCTGCAAGTTTAGGCAATTTGCCGGCCGCACCGTTTTCCATCCTTTCCTTCCTCGCCTTACCGGTAATTCCCGAATTGAGATTGACCGATTTGGGATTAGTGGATGTCGCGGCGTTTAAGCTAATGAAGTAGCCTGACGTAGAGCAGCCTTATTTCTGCCTTGTTGCCCATAGGGAAGAGACATCAAAAGGTTCACCATTCAGCTTGGCTCGCAAAGTTTTCTCGAGCTCCCCTATAGGCACCCTGATTTGTGCCAGGCTATCTCTATCTCGAATGGTGACTTGGTGGTCCTCCAGAGACTCAAAATCTATGGTAACACAGAACGGCGTGCCAATTTCGTCCTGACGCCGATATCTTCGCCCAATGCTCTGAGAATCATCATACCAGGTCATGAAGTTAGAGCGCAGCTGCTTATGAATTTCCCTGGCTAGAGGAGTTAACTTTTCGTTCCTGCTCAAAGGTAGAACAGCCACCTTTATGGGTGCTAAAGAAGGACAAAGACGTAAAACCACCCTTTTTTCCCCCTCCACCATCTCCTCTCGATAGGCATCAATGATGAAAGCCAAGAAAGAACGTTCAACACCAGCCGAGGGCTCAATAATGTAAGGAATATAGTGCTGCCCACTTTCGTCGTCATAATAGCTGAGATCCCTACCACTGTATTCGGCATGCTGACTTAGGTCATAATCTCCGCGATTGGCAATACCCTCTAGTTCCGACCATCCCATGGGAAATAAATACTCAACGTCATAGCAATCTTCAGCATAATGAGCTAGCTCTCCTTTACCATGCTGTCGCAAACGGAGATTTTCCTTTCTGATGCCAAGATTGGTATACCAGTTAAATCGTTCCTTCACCCAATAATCAAACCAATACTTAGCTGTATCCGGCTTCACGAAATATTCCAGCTCCATATGCTCAAATTCTCTAGTCCTGAAGATAAAATTGCCCGGCGTAATCTCATTGCGGAACGATTTGCCAATTTGAGCAATGCCTAAAGGTAGTTTCCTCCTCGAAATAGTTACAGCATTATCAAAATTGACAAACATCCCTTGGGCAGTCTCAGGGCGGAGGTAAATAGTGCCTGCCTCATCCTCAACAGGACCCATAAGCGTTTTGAACATCAGATTAAACATACGGGGCTCAGTTAGCTCCCCTCCGCATTTGGGGCACCTATCCCTATCTACCTCGGTAGCCCTCCACCTCAGATGACATGACTTACACTCCACCAAGGGGTCAGTGAAACTAGCAATGTGTCCGCTTGCCTCCCAGATTTTTGGATGCATCATGATGCTCGTTTCCAGACCAACCACATCGTCTCGTTCTTGAACTATAGTCTTCCACCAAGCATCCTTAATATTTCGCTTAAGCTCCACTCCAAAGGGTCCATAATCCCAGCAGCTGGCCAAACCACCGTAGATCTCACTGCTGGGAAAGACAAAGCCCCTTCGCTTGCACAAAGAAACAATCTTCTCCATATTCACGTTGCTAGTCATTTCACTCCTGAATCATGTAGCTTACCAATTTTGCTCGCAATCGTCAAAGGAGGCGGCTGTGCTACGAAGGTTAACGAAAGTAAAGATTTCCCTTCCACTGACCGTATGAGATACTATAATAGCGATAACATTAATGGATATGGGGCTGTGCATAAATTATTAATCAAGCAGACTGCTAACTAGCAAGGATAGGGAGAAGACCATGGAAAAGATAAAGCTGTTTTTTAACCCCGGCAGTGTAGCTGTGGTTGGAGCTACAGATAGGGAAGGCACAGTAGGAAAAATAATTCTAGAAAATTTGTTGCTGGCTAAGGATAGCCGTAAAATATATCCTGTAAACCCCAATAGAGAAAAAGCACTCGGCATAAAATGCTATCCTGACATAAATTCATTACCTGAACTTCCTGATCTCGCTGTCATTGTTACACCTGCTAAAGGCGTTGCTGATTTAGTCGAAGAAATTGGCAAGGCTGGTGTTAAGGCCATCATCATCATTTCCGCTGGTTTTAAGGAAATAGGAGCGGATGGAAAATCGCGCGAAGATAGAATAGCAAATATAGCCAGCAGATATGATATTAGGATAATGGGACCTAATTGCATGGGCGTAATTAGACCCAGCGCTAATTTAAATACAACATTCACCACCAGAATGCCTGAACCTGGACACGTGGCCTTCTTGTCACAAAGCGGTGCACTAGGATCCGCCGTCCTTGATTGGGCGACCAGTAAAGGTATTGGTTTCAGTGCCTTTGTTTCACTGGGTTCTATGCTAGATATCAATTTCGGTGACTTAATAGATTACTTTGGTGAGGATCCTGAGACCAGAAGCATAATTATATACTTAGAATCCATAGGAAACGCCAAGAAATTCATGAGTGCTGCCAGAGGTTTCGCTAGAACAAAGCCGATAATCGTATTAAAGGGGGGAAGGTTCCAAGAGAGTGTCAAGGCAGCCAAGTCCCATACAGGAGCTATGGTAGGCGAAGATTCGTACTATGATGCTATTTTTCGTAGAGCTGGTGTCGTGAGAGTAGAAGAAATTGAGGACCTTTTCAACTGCGCTTCTATACTGAACACCGCTAAGCTACCTAAAGGACCAAATTTAGCTATAGTAACCAACGCTGGTGGCCCAGCAGTGCTAGCCACGGATACCCTGATAGACAGAGGCGGTAACTTAGCTCAGCTCAGCGATGTGGCGCTCACCAAATTGAATGAGTTTTTGCCCCCTAACTGGAGTAAATCTAATCCTGTTGACATTCTTGGAGATTCAGATTCCCAAAGATATACGAAAACTATCGGGGTTATCGTTAAAGACCCTGGAGTTGACGGCATCATAGCTATATATACACCGCAAGGTGGAGCTGGGCCCACTGAAGCAGCAAAGGCTATTATCAAGTATGCCAAGAGTAACAAGCCTATTCTGACCACCTGGATGGGTAATGGAGAAGTAGCCAAGGCGAGACAGTTATTTTACGAGAGCAAAATCCCCACTTATGAATTCCCCGAAGAAGCAATTAGAACATATTTATATATGTATCAGTATGCTCGTAATCTGGAGTCATTATATGAAACCCCTGAAGAATTACCACTCGACACAGGACCTTCTAAAAACTATCTAAAAACACTCATCCGCAAGGCAGTGAAGGCGGGGAGAACAGTTTTGACTGAGGAAAACTCAAAAAAGTTCCTGACAACATATGGAATCTCCTCTGCAATTGCATATGTAGCTAAAGATACTAAAGATGCTGCCAGGATAGCATCACAAGTTGGTTATCCAGTGGTAATGAAGATATCCTCTCCCGACATAACCCATAAATCAGACGTCGGAGGAATCAAGCTAAATATTCCCTCCGCTGATGAGGTACAAAAGGCATTTAGCGAAATAATGGAAAATGCCAGGAAATGCAAACCTGATGCTGATGTCGAAGGGGTTAGCGTGCAGAAGATGATTACAAATTATGATTATGAACTCATTGTTGGCAGCAAAAAGGACTCAATTTTTGGTCCTGTGATAATGTTTGGCCTCGGAGGGACAGAGGCAGAGTTCTTCAAGGATATTGCGGTAGGACTACCACCTTTGAATCAGGTACTAGCTAGAAGACTGCTGGAACAAACCAAGATTTATAAAATACTATCCCAGGGATTCAGAACCAAACCGCCTGTTAACTTGCGACTGTTGGAGGAAACGTTAGTAAAGTTTTCAAACCTGCTCATTGATTTTCCAGAGATAACCGAAATTGATATTAATCCATTAATTGTGACTAGTAATGCCGCTATTGCTCTAGACGCAAGAATAATTCTTGATGAAGAGGCAATACGAAAAGGAATGCAGGAATATGGCCATTTGATAATATCTCCCTACCCAACTAGATATGTCCAGCCATGGAGATGTAGGGATGGAAGAGTTGTTTTGTTAAGACCCATCAGGCCTGAGGACGAATTACTCGAAAGGGAACTCATAGCAGAGCTTTCAGAACAATCTATGAGGTTTAGATTTTTTTACTCAATCAAAGACATAACACATGGGATGCTCACCAGGTTCTGCAACATTGACTATGAGCGGGAGATGGCTATTATAGGTGAATATACCTCGAACGGTAAGAAGAGGAACGTGGGGGTTGGAAGACTGATCATTCAATCTGGTGGCGAAACAGGTGAATTCGCTGTTTTAGTTGCTGACGATTTCCAAGGTAATGGTTTGGGGCTAAAACTCTCCGACATGTTGATAGGTATAGCTCAAGAGAAAGGGCTAAAAAGCATCTATGGGGTCGCGTTACGTGACAACACAAAAATGCTAAGACTAGCCAAAAAGCTCGGTTTCACGACACAGCCTTATTCTTCAGACGAAATCAAAATAACCCTAGAACTCTAGCAAAGGTAGAATCGCATCGTTGAATTGAAATTTGTGGTCTAGCCTTGCCTTTTTTGCCATCGATTGCTAGAACTGCACCATAGTTACAATAAGAGGCTACCAATACACAGTTGACCTTAAAAGAAGCACAAGGTAGAATTGCGTCATCGCGCAACGAGCCCAGCTATTAGCAACGAATTATCACGCTAAAGCCGAGGAAAAACAAGGAGGTGTCCTATGGATTTCGACTTAACTGAAGAGCAACGGATGTTCAGGGATGCTCTTCGAGACTTCATGCAACGGGAATACGGCCCCATAGTTGATAAAAGGGACAGAGAAGGGCCGTTTACCAGAGAAGAGGAAATAGAGATAAACAAGAACTTCCAAACGATAGGGATTGGCCTTGACCCAGAAAACATGCAGGCATTTTTGGACCCGATGCTATTCGGGATAATGTCAGAAGAGGTATCGAAGGTTTGGGCAAGTTTATTGCCGCTTCCCGGCATGGGTGCCATTCCAGCAACTTTTGTCCCGATAGCCTCAGATGATTTGAAGAGCAGGGTACTTCCAAGGCTTGAAAAAGGAGAGTTCGTCGGGGCTTTCGCCGAGACTGAACCTGAGGCAGGGTGTGATACCCGAGACATTCAAACCACGGCCAAGCTCGACGGAGACTATTACATCGTTAATGGCACAAAAACCTGGACAAGCAATGCCGTAACTTGCGATACAGCATTTGTAGGGGTAAAAGATCCCGAAACAGGAGCACAGACTTTCCTTCTAATAGAGAAAGAGGTTTCTCCATGGGAGACAAGTCCGCTACACAAGATAGGATGGAATGCATCAGACACCGGAGAAATGTTTTTTGATAATTGTAAGGTTCCTAGAGAAAATGAGATGGGTGCCATATTGCAAAATGCGGCTTCCAAAGGCCAGATGCCAACGATGTCGCCGGGCTACGCAAAATTGTTCACCACGATGACACCAACCACCGCACTGCTCACACTGCCCAGGGCAGGAATGGGATTGATGTCAGTGGGGATAGCCCAGGCAGCTTTTGAAGCTTCGGTAAACTATGCTAAGGAAAGAGTTACATTTGGGAAACCTATCGGCAGGCACCAGCTGATTCAGAATATGCTCTATGAGATGAACCTTTTGATTGAAACAGCAAGGCTTCTAGGATATAAAGCTATTGATACAATTAACAAAGGAGACCCAGATGCCAGGAGACTCTCATCAATGGCCAAAGTATATGGAGGTGAATCGGCGGTCAAAGTGACATATCACGCTATACAAATTCACGGTGCAAATGGGCTTTCCCAGGAGTTGCCCTTAGAGAGATACTTCAGGGATGCCAGAATGCAGGTGATCCCTGATGGCACAAGCGAGATGATGAAGCTAATAAGTGGTTACACTATCCTGGGCAAGGGATTCTCAGCATACGCTTAGAGAACCAGGGTGTGATACCCTTTTCCTCAATGAAGAAAAATAAGGGCAATAGTTCCAGCCCTCGGTAGTAGGCAGGGACAAATTTTATCAATCACGGAAGACCTGAGTTCTGTGGCATGATTGCAAAGTCATAGAAATTCTCCGTGGAATCGTAATTAGAGTGATAACCAGGAAAGTAAAATTCCCCTGTGGTGAGCTTTTCCTAGAGGGCATACTGGGCATACCTGAAGATACAGAGC
>CAYVCJ010000002.1:23462-44158 GCA_964450165.1 uncultured Dehalococcoidales bacterium | reverse complement strand
TGTTCTCTTGTCTGAGGCATGGGACCATCATCAGCGGCGACCACCAAGATTGCCCCATCCATTTGAGCTGCCCCGGTTATCATATTTTTAATGTAGTCAGCGTGTCCAGGGCAATCAACATGACAATAATGTCTCTTATCAGTTTCATATTCAATATGGGCAATGGCGATGGTCAATCCTCTGGCTTTCTCCTCAGGGGCATTATCTATTGACGCAAAAGCGCGAAATTCTGTAGACCCCGTCTTCGATAATACTTCGGTCATCGCTGAAGTCAGTGTGGTCTTTCCATGGTCAACATGACCTATGGTGCCCACATTGATGTGAGGCTTGCTTCGCTCATAAACTTTCTTTGCCATTTTTTATTAACCTCCTTCGTCTTTAAAAGCCCACAACCAGATTCGAACTGGTGACCCCGTTCTTACCAAGAACGTGCTCTACCTGCTGAGCTATGTGGGCATTATATTACTAATCTACATGGCGGGGGTAGGATTTGAACCCACGTAGCCCTAACGGGCGGCAGATTTACAGTCTGCTCCGATTAACCACTCCGGCACCCCGCCGTCTGTTGCTACTTTATCATAATTAAAACAAAAAAGCTAACCCAGCCCGAGAGGGGAGTCGAACCCACTAACCTACCGATTACAAGTCGGTTGCGCTACCATTGCGCTACTCGGGCAAACTTCCGGTTACTATAAATATAAAGAGGGATAAATGTAATGTCAACATCATAATGTATCTGGCTAGCATATAGCCAATAACAGTTTGTTTGCGATAAAATTAAACTGTGGAAGAGATTGAGCTACTGACCAAGTTAATAATGGCAGCTGACAGAATCGTGGTATTTACCGGCGCTGGGGTAAGCACAGAATCGGGGATACCCGACTTCCGCAGCCCGGGAGGAATATGGGACAGATTTGACCCTGATGATTTTACTTACCAAAAATTTGTCAGCAGTCTCGAGACACGTAAAAAACAGTGGCAGTTGCTCAGCTTTGGTGCGCTTATCGCAAATATGGAACCGAATCCAGCACATTATGCCATCGCCGAGCTTTATAGATTGGGCAAATTGGATTGTGTTATTACCCAGAACATAGATAACCTTCATCAGAGGGCAGGGGTTCCTGATGACAGGGTATTTGAGCTGCATGGCAACATGCGGTGGGCGAGATGTCTTAATTGCGACCATCGTTTTCCCATGGAGGAAATTTTGCCCAGAATAAAGGAAGGCATCGAAGTTCCTGATTGCCCTAATTGTGGTGGTCTCCTGAAGCCAGATGCCGTTTTCTTCGGAGAACAACTGCCACAGGGGACATTATTGGAGGCTACTCACCGTTCACAGAATTGTGACCTCTTTATAGTCATAGGTTCTAGTTTGGTCGTTTACCCCGCGGCCTATATGCCAGTATATGCCAGGGACGCTGGAGCCAGGATAGCCATCGTCAACCTTACCGAGACGGACCTTGACCGGGATGCTGCCGTGGTTATCCACAGTCAGGCTGGAGAAACAATGCAGAAAGTCATGGAAAAGGTGCGGGAGAATTAACGCAGTAGGAAGTTAGAGAACTACTCTATTGCCTCAGCCACTAATTCAGCGATGTCTAAGTCTTTCAAAGACTCTTCTGCACCTTTGCTCTTTATGGAATCTTCGAGCATTTGCATGCAATAAGGACAGGCTGTAGCCACTACTTCTGCGTTGGTTTTGATGACATCTTCAATACGTACGTCGCTTATCCTTTTACCTTGATGTTCCTCCACCCAGAACCTTCCCCCGCCTCCGCCACAACAGAAGCTATTCGATCGACTGCGTTCCATCTCTACCAAATTGACTTGGGGGATCGCTTTAAGGACTTGTCTTGGTGGCTCGTAGATATCATTATGTCTGCCAAGATAGCAAGGGTCATGGTAGGTTATTCTCTGGTTCAATCCTGAAGTTAGTTTCAATCTACCTTCCGTTATTAGTTGAGTAATAAGCTGAGAATGGTGAATAACTTCAAACTCGCCACCAAACTGTGGGTATTCATTTTTGATGGTATTAAAGCAGTGAGGGCAGGTGGTAACTATCTTTGTAACGCCATAGTTCTTTAGCAGCTCGATGTTTTTAGTAGCCTGCATCTGGAACAAATATTCGTTACCCATCCTTCGAGCAGGATCGCCACAGCAGCTTTCCTCAGTACCCAGTGTGGCGAAGTTAACATTGGCGGCTTTTAATACCTTGCCAAATGCTTGAGCAATCTTCATGCTGCGGTCTTCTAGAGATGCTTGACAACCGAGCCACCATACTAAATCAACCTGGCTGTCCTCGGAAAGGTGTTTTATTTTCAGGTCCCCCTCCCAGTCAGTCCTGGTATTCGTGGTGCCGATAACAACATGTCCCCTAGCCTCAATAGAGGTCAGTATCGGTTCAGCCAGTTCAGGGACTTTGGCTTGCTCCAGAATCAGGTTGCGACGCATATCAACGAACTTATTGATATGCTCCACATATACCGGGCACGCTTCCTCACAGGCACGGCAGGTGCAGCAGCTCCAGATGGCATCTTCGGGTATCACCTCGCCGATGAGTGAGCGAGGTGGGTCTGCGTCTGGGATTAGCAATGATGTCTTGGGCACTTTAACCTTAAGTGGATATTTGCTTTCTTCCAATAAGTGCTCCTTCAGCGACTGGATTAGCTTCTTGGGAGATAACGGTTGACCGCTAAGGTAAGCGGGGCATACTTCCTGACATCTTCCACAGCGGGTACAGGCATCTAAGTCCAATAGCTGCTTCCAGGTGAAGTCTCCAATCTTGCCCACGCCAAAGGTCTCAGCCTCCTCTAAATCAATGGGCTGCAATGCTCCTTTAGGTTCCCGACTGCGGAAAAAGACATTTGCTGGAGCGACAATGATGTGAGCCAGTTTGTTGTAGAAGAGGGAAATGTAGACCACAGCACCAACGGCGAGTATGACATGCACGAACCAGAAGACTTTGTGCAGCACCAAGCTTGTTGCTGGGCTGAGTCCCACAAATGTCTTGCTGATTACCAGTCCCAGTGCTGACCAGGCATACCAGGCAGCCTCGGTGCCCGGCTCAACAGCAGTGATGCGAAAAGCTTCTACCAGAAAGCCGGTGATTACCACCGCCAGGATTAAGCTAATGGCAATGAGGTCATCGGCGCTTCTGTCCAGTCTCTCCTGGAATGCCCCTGGTTTCTGGGCATATCTGCGGATGATGAATATGATTGCTCCGGTGAAAACAAGGAGACCGCCAATATCATCGATAAGCGACTCAGCTAAAAAGGGCGCTCCATGAACCCAGGAATGGAGCCAGTAATGTCCCAGAAAATCTATTCCTGCGCCGAGCAGGAGGATTATGGATCCCCAGAAGATGAAAAGGTGCGCTATCCCGGGATAAAATTCTCTGAGGAATTTCCTGTGTAGCAGACCTTCAACAACACCAAGTTTTATGAAATTTCCTATCCTGCTCCAGAAGGGGTGGAATCTATCCTCGGGCTTACCGCGTCGCCAAACTTCCAGAAACCGAATAAGAATAGCGTAAATGAAGACGATGGTTACCACGAGGGCTACAGGGTAGATAGCCCATGGTCCCCCGGGAACATTCCAAAGAATTTCGCGAAATGCTTCCATTGCGTCCCTTCAAGATTTTGGTAACCGAGGGATTATATCATAACGACGGCCGTCAGAGGAATCTCTCTACTTATTTTAGCTCGCCCTTTTGAGATACAGAAGAGATTCTCCCAGATTTCCAATGCTTGCTTGGTGAGTTTAAAAGTGGAAAATGATTTTGGTTAATCCACCACTTGTCGGACACGCTTGATGTCTATTGCTTTGCCGCTATCGTCAGTTGATTCCACTACAATAGCATCAAATGAAACTTGACCTTTGGGCACTGAAAAACGTTTGGGTATTTGGGTAAGAAAACGGTCAATCACATCTGTCACTGCAACGCCAATGACGGAATTTATAGGCCCAACCATGCCTATGTCAGTAACATAAGCAGTGCCCTTAGGTAATATACATGCATCAATAGTGCCTATGTGAGTGTGTGTTCCCAGAACAGCGGTAACGCGTCCATCCAGATATCTACCCATTGCTACTTTCTCTGAAGTTGCTTCGGCATGAAAATCAACAATGATGACAGCAGGCTTTCTGCTAAGCTCACCTAATAACTTATCCATAGCTCGAAATGGACAATCAAAATCCCCTACGAAAGTGCGCCCAATTATATTAACCACCATGATGTTATCCTTGATCCAATAGCCCCGTCCGGGATCCATTGGGGGATAATTCAATGGACGGATTACAGCAGCAGCGCTATCTAAATAAGGAATAACTTCATGATGGGCCCAAACATGATTTCCTGTGGTTATTACATCAATTCCAGAGTCGAAAAGTTCCTGTGCTGTGCCAGGAGTTAGTCCTATTCCACCTGCGGCATTTTCTCCATTGGCTATTGCTAGGGTAATTCCGTATTCATCTCGCAAGCGGGGTAGAACTTCTTTGACTGCTTCCCTGCCTGGTTTGCCAATTACATCTCCCACTACCAATATTTTCAATTCTGCCTCCACCCCAATCTACTTAGCGTAATCTACTACTGTAGTCTCCCGTACCACAACAACCTTTATCTGCCCAGGATAGGTCAAGCTTTCCTCTATCTTTTTAGAGATGTCTCTGGCTAACCTTATTGCAGTCAAGTCATCGATTTCCTCCGGTTTCACCATTACGCGTACTTCACGTCCTGCTTGAATAGCAAAAGTTTTCTCTATTCCAGGGAAGCTGCTAGCTATGTCTTCCAAATCCCTTACTCGTTTTAGATATTGCTCCACGGATTCACGTCTGGCACCGGGACGCGAACCGCTTATAGCGTCAGCAGCGGCAACAATAAAACCGATAACGCTGCTTGTTGGAGCTTCACCATGATGCTCAGCAATTGCTTGAGTTACTTCCGGAGACTTATCCCATTGCTTAACCAAATCAGCGCCTATCAAAGCATGGGGACCTTCCACTTGGTGATCTACTGCCTTGCCAATGTCGTGAAGCAAGCCAGCTTTCTTACATGCCGCACTATTAGCTCCAATTTCGCTGGCTAACATCCCTGCTAGATGTGCAACTTCAACGCTATGTAACAACACATTTTGACCATAGCTGGTGCGGAATTTGAGTTTGCCAAGCAACTTTATTAACTCAGGATGTAGCCCTGGAACACCTGCTTCGTAAACAGCTTGCTCCCCCTCATTTTGAATAATGGCTTCAACTTCAACTTTGACTTTCTCTACCACTTCCTCAATTCGGGCGGGATGAATGCGGCCATCAAGGATGAGTTTGTTTAACGCAATCCGGGCCACTTCTCTTTTCACTGGATCAAAGCTAGAGATAGTGACTACCTCAGGGGTATCATCGACAATGAGGTCTACCCCGGTAGCTTGCTCCAACGCCCGAATATTACGACCTTCACGACCGATAAGCCGTCCTTTCATTTCATCGCTGGGTAAAGGGACTGAAGAAACCGTGATCTCTGAGACGACGTCTGTAGTACACCGTTGGACGGTTGTCGCTAGGATTTCTTGAGCTCGCCTGTTCGCTCCCTCTCTCACCTCGTTTTCCCAGGTTCGAACTTGACGTGCTGCTTCATCTTTGACTTCAGATTCTATAGCCTGTAATAAGAGCTGTTTTGCTTCCTCACTGGATACGTTGGAAAGAGTCTCTAATTGCTCCACCTCTTTTTTCTTCAATACTTGAAGCTCATCCTTTATGCTTTCGATGTCCCTTTCTTTTGAATTAAGTTGGCGCTCCCGTCTTTCAACAAGCTCTGTTTTCTGTTCCAGTGTCTGTTCTTTTTGAGTGAGGCGATTCTCTGCGCGTTGTAATTCGAGGCGATGTTCCTTATTTTCAGCTTCAGCAGCGTTCCTGAGTCTACTGGCTTCTTCTTTTGCTTCAAGAAGAACTTCTTTATGCTTTACTGCTGCATCATCTAGTAACTTTCGTGCTTCGTTCCGGGCGCTGCGAATTTGCTGATTCGCTATTATCTGTCTCACGAAGTAACCGGTAAGGATACCCAATATAGAAACAAGACAAACCAAAACATATACATAACTTTCCATTTTCCCTCTTCATTTCAGTAGAATAGACCAAATATTGCATTGTGACTTGAATGATAGTCCTTTAATGACCTATCGTCAAATTTCTTGTAGCAGCCCGGCAAAAAAGAAGCAAAATGAGAAAATTGCTTTATGCGATTTGAGTGTAACGATTAACAATTAAACAGTGGAAGGAAGGCAAAAACCCGATAACAATAGATTTAACATCTATCGACCGACCTAGGAATCCTTAGGATTTATCCTTTGACTCCCTAGAAAGGAGGTGATTCAGCCACACGTTCCCGTACGGCTGCCTTGTTACGACTTCGTCACAGTTACCAGCCCTACTCTCGGCGACTGCCTCTTGCCGAAACAAGTTAGCCCATCGACTTCAAGTATTGCTGACTCCCACGGCGTGACGGGCGGTGTGTACAAGGCCCGAGAACGTATTCACCGCAGTATGGCTGACCTGCGGTTACTAGCAACTCCTACTTCATGCAGGCGATTTCAGCCTGCAATCCGAACTGAGGATGATTTTTTGAGATTAGCTCCGGATCGCTCCTTCGCAACCCTTTGTATCACCCATTGTAGCGTGTGTGTAGCCCAAGGCATAAGGGCCATGCTGACTTGACGTCATCCCCGCCTTCCTCCTTGCTTTGCAAGGCAGTCTGCTATGAGAATTCAACATAGCACAGGGGTTGCGCTCGTTGCGGGACTTAACCCAACACCTCACGGCACGAGCTGACGACAGCCATGCAGCACCTGTGACAGCTCCTGACTGGATACAGGTCGTCCTCCTTTCGGATTCCTACTTCTGACATGTCAAACCCTGGTAAGGTTCTTCGTGTAGCATCGAATTAAACCACACGCTCCGCTGCTTGTGCGGGCCCCCGTCAATTCCTTTGAGTTTTAGCCTTGCGGCCGTACTCCCCAGGCGGGACACTTAAGGCGTTAGCTTCGACACAGAAAGGGTCGATACCTCCTATATCTAGTGTCCACCGTTTAGGGCGTGGACTACGCGGGTATCTAATCCGCTTCGCTCCCCACGCTTTCGAGTCTCAGCGTCAGAAACAGCCTAGGAAACCGCCTTCGCCACTGGTGTTCTTCCCGGTATCAACGCATTTCACCGCTACACCGGGAATTCCGTTTCCTTCTGCCGCCCTCAAGTCCCTCAGTTTCAAATGACTTTTCTTGATTGAGTCAAGGAATTTCACATCTGACTTAAAGAACCGCCTACACTCCCTTTACGCCCAGTAAATCCGGATAACGTTTGCCTCCCACGTTTTACCGCGGCTGCTGGCACGTAATTAGCCGAGGCTTATTCCTCTGGTACCGTCAAATTTCTTCCCAGAGAAAAGAGGTTTACAACCCGAAGGCCTTCTTCCCTCACGCGGTGTCGCTGGATCAGGCTTTCGCCCATTGTCCAATATTCCCTGCTGCTGCCTCCCGTAGGAGTCAGGGCCGTGTCTCAGTCCCTATCTGGCTGACCATCCTCTCAGACCAGCTACTGATCATCGCCTTGGTAAGCCATCACCTCACCAACTAGCTAATCAGACGCAAGCCCCTCTTCGAGCATCCGAAGACTTTGGTAACCAAACATTCCTTTTGGTTACTTCATGCGGTATTAGCTTGCCTTTCGACAAGTTATTCCCCACTCGAGGGTAGGTTACTTACGCGTTACTCAGCCGTTCGCCACTAGAATATAACCCGAAAGTCATATCCCCGTTCGACTTGCATGCATAAGGCACACCGCCAACGTTCATCCTGAGCCAGGATCAAACTCTCCATATAGAACCTTCCTTCCACTATTTAACTGTTAATGTGCAACAGGGTATACTTTAATATTATCCATCCTGCCAAAAAATGTCAACATTCTTAGTTACTCAAGCCTGAAGTTGTTTTTCCCAATCACATTAGTTAGTTCAGTTTCTAGCTCGGTGCAGTAGTTAATTCTTAAATCTGGCATTTCCAAATTAGTTAACCCGTCTTCATTGATGATGATAAGCAAAACCTTATCCCTGCCAGGATAATTCTTCAGGATAGCAACCAGTTCACGAAGATAATTAGCATCCAATTCATTTGTATTTGTTTGGTCAATGTTTATTATAAGGTGGCGGTTTTTCTTAGTTTGGCCTTGATATTGTCGTACTTCCTGGCAATTTAGCCTGACTCTACCATTTCTTATTTTTACTTCGCCTTTGACTATGAGGATATTATCCCTTCGCCATAATTCTTTGGTGTTTTCATAAACCCTGGGCCATGCAGTGACCTCTACATCCCCTTCAGCATCTTCAAGAGTTGCCACAATGAACGGGCGTTTATCACGAGTATGGAATTCCTGCATGGTGGTAACCATTCCAGCGGTCACTACCACTTCGTTAGCCCTTTCAGCATCGATTTCGCTGCAAGCGGTGGTGATTATTGACCCCAGTTCAGAGTAGAGCGAATCAAGCGGATGGTGTGAAAAACAAACCCCTAGTAATTCCCTTTCCCAGTTAACTTTTTGCTTGTCGGACACTTCACTATCCTCTTCTTCATATACCATTGTGGTAGGAATAGGAGGGGTTTGAGCCCAGAAATCAAACATAATGGTTTGCCCTGCATCCCTTTTTTTTCGCTCTATTTGGGCCGTGGAGATAACCTTGTCCAGCGATTTCAGTAAGGCTTTTCGCCTGCCCAGAGAATCAAAGCAGCCAGCTTTGATTAAGCTTTCCAATGTCTTCTTGTTGATATTGTACATATCAAGTCGCTGGCAAAAATCTTCTATCGATTTGAAATCACTGCCTTGACTGCGAGCAGACAAAATATGTTCAACAGGAGAGAGCCCGACATTCTTGATGGAGGCTAATCCAAAACGAATAGCTGGGATATTTTCCCCTTGCTTCTGGATAGCGAAGTTGGACTGGCTAGTATTGATATCTGGGGGAAGTATTGGAATACCCAAGCGGCGGCACTCAATAATTGCTGAGCGGACCTTGTCCAGGTTATCTAAGTAGGTGTTAAGAAAAGCAGTCATATACTCAACAGGGTAATTTGCTTTAAGATAGGCGTTACGATAAGCAAGCAAAGCATAACTCACACTGTGAGCCTTGTTAAAGGCATAACCAGCAAAAGGTTCTATCAAGGAAAATACCTCTTTGGCTAACTCGGTGGATATTCCTTTTTTGTTCGCTCCTGAGACAAAATTCTTCTCCTCCTTTTTCATTACCGCGGGTATCTTTTTGCCCATGGCTTTACGCAGAATATCGGCCTGTCCCAGGCTGTATCCAGCCAAAATCTGGGCGATAAACATCACTTGCTCTTGATAAACAATGACTCCGTATGTTTCTTCGAGGATCGCCTTCAGGGCAGGATGAGGATAGCGGATGGGGGTGACGCCGTGTTTTGCTTTTATGAAGGTGGTAATTTGTTCCATAGGTCCGGGACGGTAAAGGGCTATCATGGCAGCAATATCGTTGAAGGTAGTGGGCTCAAGTTCCTTTATATAGCGGCGCATACCACTTGATTCTAGTTGGAACACACCTTCAGTTTCCCCGGCAGCGAGTAACTGAAAGGTCTTGGCATCAGTGAGGGGCAAATTTTGCAAATCCAGAGAAACACCTCGATTTTGCTCTATGACTTGCTTAGCCTTAGTCAAGATAGTCAGGTTAGCCAACCCCAAAAAATCCAGCTTAAGCAATCCTAACCGAGCGATGTTTTCCATATGGAATTGAGTCATCACAGCGTGGTGATTGCCCTTGCTTGCTGGCTGTAAGGGTACATATTCGGTTAATGGGGCATGAGATATGACAACGCCAGCAGCGTGTGTACTGTGGTGACGAATACTTCCTTCTAATTTCCTTGCTGAGTCAACTAAACCGTGCACTGTTTCATCTTGATAATAGATGTCGTAAAGCTCTTTACTCTGCTCCAAAGCTTTATCCAGTGTTATTGTTGGCTCTGGAGGGATAAGTCGTGCTACATGGTCAACTTGAGCATATGGGATGCCTAAAGCTCGTCCGGTATCCCTTAGTGCTGCTCTAGCGCCCAGGGTTCCAAAGGTGATAATTTGAGCCACATGGTCAGTTCCATATTTTTGGTTCACATAGGTTAGAACTTCATCGCGACGGTCATCTTGAAAGTCAAGGTCAATATCTGGCATCTCACGACGCTCTATGTTCAAGAAACGCTCGAAAACAAGGTTGTAAGTGAGTGGGTCAATATCAGTGATTTCTAAGCAATAGAGAGCCAAGCTGGCTGCAGCGCTTCCCCGAACACCAAAATAAATGCCCTGATTTTTGGCAAAGGAAATAATATCCCAAACAACCAGGAAATAATCAGCGAAATTTGTTTTTTGGATGACGTCAAGCTCATAGGCTAGTCGCCTTCTTGCATCGTCGCTTGGCTTGGGGTAGCGTTTCTCTAATCCTTGCCAGCAGAGCTCAGCTAGAAAATCATCAGCCGTCCTGCCTTGAGGCAACGATACTTTGGGCAAGTAAACTTTGGTAAAATCCAGCTCTAACTGACACATTTCAGTAATGCGCTGGGTATTCTCTATAGCTTGAGGTAAATCGCGGAACTCACTTTCCATTTCTTCAGGGCTTTTCAGGTAAAAGAAATCTCCAGCCATTCTTAGTCTTTTTTCATCATATATTGAGCTGTTGGTTTGTATGCATAATAGAAGCTCGTGGATAGCAGCATCTTCCTTGTTGATATAATGAACATCGTTAGTAGCTACCAGAGGAATAGCGAGCCTTTCAGATAAGGGGATAAGCTCTTGATTAACCTGCTTGAGTTTAGGGATAGGATGCCTTTGAATCTCGATGTAATAGTCGGGAAAGGTTTCCTTATACCACGAAGCGGTTTTGAGTGCTTCATCAAGCTGACCATTTAAGATAAGTCGAGCCAGTTCGCTGTTAACACATCCGGAAAGAACGATGAGCCCGTCGCCATGAAGGGACAAAAGTTTTTTATCTATCCTTGGTTTATAGTAGAATCCTTCCAGGTGGCTTTTAGTAACCAGTTGAATTAGATTGCGGTATCCCATTTCGTTTTTGGCTAATAAGGTGAGATGATAGGGATTTCGATGTGTAGCGTCTCGGCTTTGGTGAGCGGTTTCAGCAAGGTAAACTTCGCAGCCGATGATTGGCTTTATCCCCGCTTCCCTAGCGGCTACATAAAAATCAATCACTCCATACATTGCCCCATGGTCAGTAATGGCAAGGCTATCCATGCCTAATTCTTTGGTTTTGGCGATAAGTTGAGGGATGTGACACATGCCGTCAAGTAAGCTATATTCGGTGTGGATGTGGAGATGAGTAAATTCTGGTGGCATTTTTTGAATTATAGCACGGGACTTTTGGCATTGCCTTTCTAGAGCTTGAAGAACTGAGGTAAAATTTGGGGGTTAAGAAATAAGGACGATAATGTGGCCGATATTAGCTTGATAAACTAAATAAAGAAGGGTACTTCTTCTTTGTATTTTTGATATTCAGAAAATTTATCTGAAACCTCTTTTTCCTCTGTTTTACATAAGCGAATATATAAATAAATTAATATCGGAACAAAGACTATTGTTATGATTGTTGGCCAACCAATAAACCAACCTATAGTAATTAAAATAAAACCAAAATATTGTGGATGCCTCGAATAAGAATATATTCCGTTCGTCACTAGTCCCTTCTTTTTAATATTCCTATAAAGTGTTACCCATCCCACCACTATTAAAAATCCCCCAATAACCATTAAAAGTGCCCCATAAGTCATGGCCCAATCCATACCAAAACCAACACCAAACAAGTTGAATCCAATTACATTGTTCGGCAAATTAATACCTGCAGTAAAGAAGTGTTTCGAGGCAAAAAGAATTGTTAAAGGGATGCCGTACATCTCCACAAACAGAGAAATAAAGAATGCACTAACTAGACCCCTCTCAACCCAATTTGCTTTTCTCCTGAATGATAATGGAATTAAACATGCAACGAACAATAGTATACTTAATACCACAATACGCCATTGGTGTATTATGGTATGTGTAAGGATATTACCTGTAAGATAAACATAGAAATGCTGATAGAAATCCCTAAACTGAAATAAAGGTACGCAGATTAAAACTAGCAATAATATTCTCCATAAGAGGTTTTTGTGTTTTATCATATTGGCCAGTTTTTCAGGAGTTTTTCTATTAATGATATCCATGTTCAATTATCACTCAAAAGCCCAGCATTAACCATATTATTATCTACTATGGCCTTTTCATTGTCGACAGACTAAGCAAAGACTACTTTATAAGGTTATCGAACGATTTTAGCAAGATATAGCTTTGTTTGCGAGTCTAACTATAGCTGCGGAAGCTTTGCTTTTAGGTGGTCTTGTCTGGGCAGTTCCCTTCGTCTGGAGAAAGAGGCACAGCCAGTAGCCATTCTCCTTTCTAGCAATAGCAGCGGAGAAAACCAAGTATAAATAGTACTTCAGTTGTAATTGAAAGCAAAGGTGAGGCAGTGTTAAATATTCTGGCTGTTCAAAGCCCGGCAGGAAAAGCGCTACGCGCGTTCATCCGTAGCCTGGAGACGCCAATAGGCGGCGTTTCCAGTGGGTAGCAACACTACAAAACCTTGAAGTTGCGCAAGCGGCTTATACTGTCAATGCCCCACGATAAAAGTGCTGATTACGCAATGAGGGGGAAGGCCGCCAAGATTATGGGTCATTCCAAATTTAGGATTCTTTACTTGCCTGGCACCTGCCTTTCCCTGAAGTTGCTTATATTCCTCATACATCATCCTTAACCCCGAGGCACCGATAGGATGACCAAAGCACTTCAATCCCCCGTCAGTTTGGATAGGTTGTTCACCATCCAGATTGAAACGGCCAGCATCTATATCCTCTTTTACTTTTCCTCTAGGACTGAATTGCAGATCCTCCATAGTTACCGCTTCAGTGATGGAGAAACAATCGTGAACCTCAGCCATACTGATTTCTTCACGGGCATTTTTTATTCCCGCCTCTTCATAAGCCTTTGCCGCAGCACGGGTTGTTGTCTCAACATGAGCATAGTCATAATCAGTATACATTAGCTCCTCACCAGAACTGTCTACGATTTGAAGGGCCTTAATATAAACAGGGTCAGCCCTGAAATTCTTAGCCATGTCAGCGCGGACTACGATAGCTGCTGCTGACCCATCGCTTACACCACAGCAATCGTACAATCCTAAAGGCCAGGCAACAATAGGTGCCTGCATTATTACCTCCACAGGAGCTTCTCTGCGAAGGTGAGCTTTTTCGCACATTGTACCATTGTGATGGCTCTTCGAAGATACCTTGGCTAGCATCATTTTGCCTTCTTCAGGGCTAAGGCCATACTTGGCGAAGTATCTGGTAGCCATCATAGCGAATGCTCCTGGAGCGGTAACATTTGGCGTGAAAAGGCTCTCGTATTTCCCTACAGCACCAAGGGAAAGGTCAGGAAGCCCCCCATAACCTATGTCTTTAAGCTTCTCCACGCCGATAGCTAGAGCGATGTCATAAACTCCTGCAGCAACTGCATAAGAAGCTCCTCTCAAAGCCTCTGAGCCGCTGGCGCACATATTCTCCACATGTGTTATCGGAATGAATGGTAAATGTAGGGCATCAGCTAAAGGCAGCCCACTGACTCCCTGGTTAACCTCTGTAAATTGAGTGCCTAACCAGGCAGCATCAATATCTTTTGGCTCTATTCCAGCATCCTCAATACATTCTCTGAATGCTTCAAGCATTAACTCAGAATAGCCTACGTCCCAGCGTTCACCAAATTTGGTGCAACCCATTCCTACAATTGCAACCTTATCTTTTATACTACCCATTTCTTGTTCCTCCTTTTTGATTATTCTCTTACGGGGACTGCCTTCCAGAAATATCCATAATTGCCTCTTTTTTCATCAACAAATTTCCTTCGGAAGCTCATCTCTACAAGCATGTCTACTTTAACACCATCCAAATCGCAATCGGTTAAGTCAAACCAGCTTCTCCCGCCTCCTTCAAAGTCTACCATGCCGTATATCGCTGGAGGATTATGGGTGAAAGCCAGGTTGTCTCCAGTGTAGGTAAAGAGGTGTCCCTTCTTATCTGAGAACCTGTAAGGTTCCATCTGATCAATAGCATTACACTTGGGATTCACACAAACCATTTGGTAAGGGAACTGTGGAGTGCCACATTTTTTACATCTCGACCCTACAAGGCCTAACAGCGTTCTGCGATACCTCCAGGATAGTGAAATCTGTTCCCAAGGAGCTGACTCACCTCTCCCCATTCCTTTATCTACTTCCATTACATTGCGAAAAGTAAGATACTTCGCATAATTATCCAGCATCTTCTTGGATTCCAGCAGTTTTTTAATTCCTTTCCCATTGTGTTTCGTATCAGCTAATTTTTCTGTAGCTTGGAACAATAGAGCATCACTTCCATTTCCAAAGCTGGCAACAACAATGTTATCCTTTGGGTTAGCATCCTCAAGCGCTGCTCCAAGCAGGATTAAAGGATAAGCACTGCCGGTGTTGCCCACGGTAGCAAACATATTCTCCTGAATTTGATTAGGTTCGAGCCCAAGAGATTTCCCTAGTCGCGGATGAGCGGCGGCATAAAGGCAAGGATAGGCTGCTTTAGCAACATCCTTGGGACTAAGGTCGTATTTCTTGACCAATGCAGAAAGCGCTTCAGGAATAAATTTATTGTACCCTTCATCTCTAATCCATCTGTCTTCCCATTGCCTATTGAATTTATCGAAATCTGTCCTCCACGTATCTCTGAAGTCGTAGGAAATAGAATGTGCTCCTCGAAAGTCGGCAATCACACCGTTTTCCCCTATAAGAAAAGCGGCAGCACCATCGCCAAAGGTTTCCTCTTGAAGACTACCAGGTAATGCCAGGCGGCAATCAGAAGCGCATACTAAAATACTCTTAGCTGACCCTGCTTTAACCGCATCACAAGCAGCAAGTAAAGCAGTAGTTCCTGACTTAGTAGAACCGGTAAAATCAGCAGTTTTTATATCCGACCTTAAGTCAAGGGCAGTAGCAATTATTCCGGCATTTTGCCTTTCCTTGAAAGGCATGGTAACGCTGGCAAAATACACGCCGTCAACTGCATTCCTATCAATCCCGTTTATACAATTCATGCCGGCGTTTATCGCCATGGTAACGCTATCTTCATCGTAGTTGGCTATTGCTTTTTCTCCACCGGTTAAGGTGGCGGGATTCAAAAACCCCATAGCTGAGTAAATGACCATCCGATTCATTCGATGCCAAGGTATGTGGGCTCCATAAGAGATGATTCCTACCATGCTGTTAACCTCCTTTTTGAATGCGCCTTTTATGACTTTCCCAAAACGCCAAATTTTACGCAATTACAAGCCAATTGTCAACCATGCGTAATTTGATTTTCCTTCAACGTGCTGGGAAGATAACCAGGTTCTCTATTTGCAAATTTCTTTGCTCCATGATCTATGGAGATCCTTTACCTTGTCTACTATGTGCTTGCAGGCATCAAAAGCCGCCTGTCTATGAGGTGCTGAAACTGCTATCAGTAGAATATTGTCTGATATGCTTAACGACCCAACACGATGTATTATTGCTATATCTTGTACATCGAATCTATGAATTGCTCTGTCCTCTACCCGCTGTAACTTCTGAGTAATATCCTTCTTGTCTTCGAATTCTAATCCCGAACCTTGAGGAAATTCCCGTACCACACCCAAATAAATTACTATGGCACCGATCTTGGGGTTCTTCATCTTCGCTACTATTTCAGCAACGGAGAAATCTTCTCTTCTTACCTCGACCATCTCAACATGTTCTTCACGATGATATTAGTCGCCTTTTCCTCGTCCCATCCTGTTGCCATTGATGTTTGCACTTGTTTCTTATCTATACTACCTATCCATCCAGAAGTAGAAATGCCGGAATGTGAACGAAAAGGGTGCTTCCCCGAAGGTTTTCCGTGATTCCCAATTCAAGCATTTTATTGGCTCACTTTGCCAGGCTAATCTGCTCCCGCAAGTATTGCTTCAACACGCCTAATGCTGCTTCAGCAGCGCCTTTCTTATTTTCCTCCCTGTTTCCGCTAAAGATGTGCTTTTGGCTGAAGCTTTTATCTTCAGCAGCTAAAGCGACGTAAAAAAGTCCGATAGGTTTCTCTGCAGTGGCGCCTGAAGGTCCGGCAATGCCCGTGTTGGAGATGCATATGTCTGTGCCGAAGAGTTTTCTGCCACTCTCAGCCATTTCAATAGCTGTTTGCGGGCTAACAGCTCCATAATTTTCTATGGTTTCCTTTTTCACCCCGAGAACATTTGCCTTAACTTTATTACTGTAGGCTATCAAAGAGCCTTTGAAGTAGTCGGAACTACCTGGAACGTTGGTCAACCTATCGGCTATCTTACCCCCCGTGGCTGATTCGGCTGTGCTTATAGTAAGTAGTTTTCCTGTCCATGCCTGGTATTCCCTGATCAAGGAGGCGATTTCTGTTTCCAAGTTTGCCATTTTCGAATCAGCTTATTTTAGCAAATTTCGGGAAGAAATTGAGCCCTGCTGTTATAATTTATCTGATTGATGGGTGAATTATCTGATGTGATAACGTTTCTGGGCACTGCAGGAGCAAGATTTATGGTTATCCGTCAGTTCTTAGCTTCCGGGGGTGCATGGCTTAATCTGGGTGATACTCAACTGCTACTTGACCCTGGTCCAGGATGTTTGGTTCAGGCTACCAAAAGGAAGCTCGACCCTTCCAAGTTGAGTGCGATTATTTTATCTCACAGGCATTTAGACCACTGTGGAGATATCAATATCATGATTGAGGCTATGACCGAGGGTGGGATGAAGAGGAGAGGCATCGTTTTTGCTCCCGCTGATGCCCTGGATCAAGACCCTGTTATCTTGTCTTATATACGGGATGAGCCTGAAAAGGTAGAAATTCTAAGGGAAGGTGGGCATTATAAGGTCAATGATATTTACTTTGAGACGCCAGTTAGACACCATCATCCTGTGGAGACATACGGCTTTATCTTTCGAACACCACGCCATACTTTTTGCTGGATTACTGATACCAGGTATTTCGACAGTTTACCCCATTATTATACTGGTGACTTGCTGATTATAAATGTGGTCAGGTTAAATCCTGGGGCTCCTGTTGACCACCTGTCTCTCCCTGAAGCGAAAGGGGTAATTGAAGAAATAAAGCCCAAAGTAGCGATACTCACTCATTTTGGCATGACGATGTGGAGAGCCAGACCATGGGAGTTAGCCCAGAGGTTGGCCGATGAGACAGGGATTTCGGTGATAGCTGCTCGTGATGGTATGAGATTTGACTTAGCGAAGCTGGAATAGTGAAGAGTTTCTTGGCAACGGCATATTTTCCCGAAGAGTCCCCCCTTAAGTATCGTCTGCGCTGGAACGTTTCACTTCCGTGTTCGGGATGGGAACGGGTGGTTCCACTCCGCTCTAGTCACCAAGAAACTCTCCGAACTTAGTATAATATATTTTTGAGTGGTTGTAAAAGAGATAGTTGTTGAGCAAATGTAGTTTGTATTTGAACTCGATGTCTTAGATTCGTAAGTCTTTGTTGAGGGTGATTTTTGGAGATTATCGAAGGAGTTCATCGAATCGAGGTACCCCTGCCATTTATGGTGATGTCGGTATACTTATATCTACTGGAAGGTGATGAGGGCTTAACCTTAGTCGATTGCGGCCCAAATTTGGAGGTAACTTACGATTCTTTGAGTAGATATTTAGCTAGCATAAATCGCAAATTTAGTGATATACATTTAGTAATTGTCACGCACTATCATGCAGACCATTACGGATATATTGGCGAGTTGAAGAGACTGACTAATGCCGAGACAGCAATGCACAGAATAGGAGCTAGTTTGGCTGAGGGGTATAGGTCAAATTCTGAAGAGCACATGGATGAGGTTGTTCAACTGGCTACCCAATATGGCATGCCTGAAGAATATACTGAGATAATCAAACCGTTTTTTGGTATATTGCGGCGAATAGTTTCCCCTGCCAGGATAGATAGGAAATTAGAAGACGAGGATGAAATTTCTATGGGCTCTTCAAGATATCTTGTGATTTGGACTCCTGGACACTCTCCTGACCATATCTGTCTTTACAATCCAGAAAATAAGGTTCTGCTCTCAGGAGACCACTTATTGCAGGAGATCACCCCTCACATTGGCATTGACGCCTTGAAGGGAAGAAATCCCCTGAAGGATTACCTTAAATCTCTGCGGAGAATAAAAAAATATGATATCGCCGTCGCTTTCCCCGGTCATGGTCCGATAATCAAAGACCCCCAACGACGGATAGATGAGATATTACATCATCATGACGAGCGGATGAGGCTAATGAGCGAAGCTGTTACCGGGAGTCCAAAGACTGCCTATGAGGTATCGCTTAAGATTTGGGGAGAGGAACTACCCATATTCGAAAAGCCTCTCGCCCTTGCGGAAACAGTGCAACATCTTGAGCTGTTGGTAGAGGAGGGGAGGCTCCAAAAGATTCTGCGTAATTCAATCGTTTACTTTAAAAAGTAAGGTTGGCGGTAAATCCTTTATAAAGAAAAATCTTAGAAACCCATTGTTATGTTTTTTCTTGAGAGAAATAGTGTAAAATTTTTTTGCGGCGCGGGAGTAATGTAGTGCGAGCCAACATCTAAATATAAGGTTAGTCTAAAAGCAAAAGGAGGTGTTTTATGTATTTCGATATTGATTCAGGAATTAGAGAAAACGAAGAGTTGACCATGTTAAGAGAGCAGACCCATAAATTTGCCGTGGAGGTAATAAGACCTGCTGCGAAGGAACTCGACCGGATGGAGCCGAGGAAGGTGGCCGAAAAAGATTCACCCTATTTTGATGTAATGAAGCAGATGAAAAAGATGGGCTATCACAGGATGCAAATACTTAAGGAGCACGGGGGCCTGGAATTGACTCCGGATGAAATACACATAGTAAACGAAGAGCTTGGTTGGGGGAGTGTCGGATTAACAACGGCGATAGGCGTGGACTCAATACCACCGGCAATGGCCTCTTTAGTAGGTTCGCCTCAGTTGATAGAGGAGGTCGTGCGTCCCTGGATGGAGGATACAGAGGGTAAATATCATGGCTGTTGGCCTGTGATAGAGGAAGCACATGGCTCAGATTATATAATCGGGATGAGCTATCCTCATCCCGAGGAATTTGGCAGCAAAGGCTTTGTTACCGCTGATAGGGATGGGGATGGCTGGGTTATCAATGGTGCAAAGGCCTACTGGACATCTTCTGCCCCATGTGCCAACTATGCCTTCCTTATTTTGAATCTCCCTCCTCACAGTAGTGTTGCTGATTTTGGCGGATGCATAGTTCCACTGACTTTACCTGGTGTCACACAGGGCCCACCAATAGATAAACATGGCTTGAGGGATGACCCACAAGGGGAGCTTGCCTTTGATAATGTCAGAATTCCTGCGCATTACATGCTCCTTGCTGAACCTGCTTTCGGGCGCTTCGCTTCTAAAGGCGTTATCAGCTCGACGAGCTGTGGCATGTCCTGCATGTTCACCGGACTGGCGCGAGCTGCATTCGAAGAGGCTCTGAAGTATACCAGGGATAGAGTGCAGGGAGGGAAGCCTCTAATCGAGCACGATGTGGTAAAGCTAAAACTTTCTGACATGTTTTTGAAAGTTGAAACTGCGAGGTATTACACAAGGGTAGTGCTGAGACATGTTACGGAACGCAATAGAGCTTTAACTTTTGATCAATCAACAGCGCACGCTCTTTCAGCACAGGTTTACGCTACCAACGTAGCGTATCAGGTGGCACATGAATCGAGGCAACTTCATGGTGCAAACGGACTCACCAAAGACTATCTCATTGAAAAGCTTTATAGAGATGCGACGGCTGGACTGATGGAGGATGGTTCCAACGAAGCGCTGGCCCTCGAAGCGGCATATGCCCTTCTTGAAGAGGGAAGATATACTATGGAATAGGAGGGGATGGAGTATCGAAAATACCGCCAAACGAAGGAAACAGAAAAAAATTATACAAGGAGGTAGAAAATGGCATTAGTATTTGGCTCAATGGAATGGTATGAGAAAGTGAAAGAACTGGCGAACAAGGATGAGGATTTCAAAAAAGGAACAGCAGACTGGGAAGGAGCTATGCGCACCGTGGTCATTTATGATGAGGAACTTCTGAAGGATTATTCCAAGGAAGAATATGTCAGGTCATTTATGGGCACGCTAGGTCTGGTAAGTAAGGAAGAGCGTGTGAAAGCCTATGAGGGAACCCCTGTGGGAGAGTTGATGAAGAAGCTGGGTTATGCCCTGGATGTGGATGTTGCCGATATAGACCCTGCTGAGTCAGCAAAGAGGTTTTCACAATTAACCGTAGATGATATAGCAGGAGTAGAAGCGTATAGTGTTTTTGAGCCTCACCATGGTGTTCTCAAAGAGATGAGGCCAATATTGCCAGACGAGTATAAAGATGCTCGCTTCACCCTCACCGGCCGATATTCTGCCTGGAAGGCAATGGCTGCAGGGAAGGCGAATTCTACCCAGCTGGTAATGTCGGGCAAGATGAAGCTTGAAGGTGACATGTCATATATAATGAGGCACATGGCTGCAATGAATGCGCTGAATAGCATATAT
>CAYVCJ010000002.1:0-23362 GCA_964450165.1 uncultured Dehalococcoidales bacterium | reverse complement strand
CATGTCATATATAATGAGGCACATGGCTGCAATGAATGCGCTGAATAGCATATATAGCCAGATTGAGCTTGTGTAGGCAAAGGCAAGGTCAACCAAAATGGTCCACTGCTTTGTCTGGAAAGGAGGTGAAAGTCGAGGAGGTGTAGTTACTGTATTAAACAAAATTTGGAAAGGAGGGATCAGGATTAGGAAAAACATAAAAGTACCCTTGGACAAGGTCAAACGGAAATCTGACACTTTAGGTTAACAAAGAAAAGGAGGTGTATTATGGGTTTTGTCAAATCATTGGAATGGATTACTGAGAATTATCCAGAGACTGCGGAGTTCTATGATGCGGAGGTGCTGACAATTTACTTTGAAACCAAGCCTGAAGTTGTAAAGCGATTGCTTCCTCCGCCACTTGAACCGTTCGAAATACCTATCGGCTTTGCTTCTGTCTTCAATTATCCTAGAACCAATTTTAGCGTGCCATATCTGGAGAGCGCACTCTTCCTGCAGGCCAGATATAATGGTGAGGAGGGGGCCTATTGCCTTGCGATGCCAGTTACGGACGACATGGCCTTAATTCTCGGCCGTGAAATCTATGGCTACCCCAAGAAAATCGCGGGGATCGATCTCAAACGCAATGGAATTGAGGTAGAAGGCTGGACAGAGCGTCGAGGGGTGTGTCTCCTAACCGTCCACGCAAAGCTCACCGGCAAATGGAACGATGAAAGCGCTCAGGAAGTGTTTGCCGAGATGTTTAAGGACAACATCGATCTCGTTGTCTATAATTTCAAATATTTTCCAGCACCTAGCGGAATTGCTGGTGGAGGTGGCTTCGACTATAATCCGCGTCTCATCAGGGAACTGATACAGTTGCGCCCCAACAATGTGGAGATGGGTGAAGCTGAACTTGTGCTCCAGTCTTCAGAGCATGACCCATGGGGTGACGTGGATGTTGTCCGGGTGCTGGGTGCGTCATACAGTGTAGGCAACAACACCATGCTGCCTGGCACCGTTGTAGCCGAAGTCGACCAGAATGAATTCGCACCGTATGCATTCATGAAGTTAGACAACGTTAGACAACTTGCGATGATGCGTAGCTAAGTACATTAGCAAAATTATTGGTAGCGTCGTGATTTTACGGCTTCGCTATAGTTCTAGCCAGGCTGTGGAAGAGGTTACCCCCAGCAATAGAGGCAAGGTCTGGTTCTATACCATCGTGTATGAGGGCTACGGGGATTTAGTAGGATTGACTCTGCCTTATGCTGCCGCTCTCGTAGAGTTATCCGAAGGTGCATACGTTCATAGCGCTATAGTCGCGTGCAAGCCAGAGGAGGTGAAAGTTGGCATGGATGTCGAACTGGATTTTCTGGATATTGGCAAACAGCAAGTAGCATACGTATTCAGACCTGTCTCAGGATGAAAAAGGAGGGACTTTTATGAAGGTTTTAGTTACCGGTATCTCTGGTTATTTAGCCTCTGTTGTTACTCCTCGCCTTCTCGGAGATGATGAAGTTGAGGAAGTTCGTGGTATTGACCTCCAATATCCCCAGAACATAGACACAACAAACTCAAAACTGGTGTTCATTAAAAAAGATGTCAGAGCCCCCGATATCGTAGATTCCTTTTCAGAGATTGATGTGTTATTCCATTTTGCCTTTATTGTAACCCCCAACGTTCCTTACGATGAAATAGATTCAATAAATATTGAGGGCTCAAAGAATATCTTTAATGCCGCGGCAAAGGCAGGTGTTAAACATATCCTTTACACCAGTTCAGTCGCGGCCTACGGTGCCGACCCAACGCATAAGTTACCATTAAAAGAGGATTCCCCTCTTAAACCAAATGAGGATTGGTATTACTCAAGAACCAAAGGTGCTGTTGAAAGATTCCTAAACGAATTTGAACAAAAATACCCCGACATAAAAGTAACCAGATTCAGGCCGGCAATATTTCTGGGTCCAAATATCGACAATCCATTTAGCACTCTTTTGAAATCTCCGGTGATTATGGACTTTGGCTATGATGCTAAAATTGAATGGGTGTGGGATCAGGACGTTGCCGATGCAATATATCTTGCTTTTAAAAAGCGGAAAGCTGGTATTTACAACTTAGGTGGTGAAAATCCCTTGACCTGGAAAGAAATTACTGAAGTTACGGGGAAAGAGATAATGCAGGTTGATCTAAACAGCGAAAGTGGTAGGGAATTATTTAGCCAACTTCTTACCGCGATGGATAGAGGACTTGCAGAGTGGCTTGATAAACCAATGAAATATCCTATACTGGTGGATTCTTCGAAAGCCAGAAAAGAGCTCGGCTGGCAACCGAAATACGACTCTGCTGGTGCTATTAAGGCTTTCCTCTCACTGGAGGCAGAGACGGATGGGCAAACAACATCTAACCGCTGAGTATTTCGTCGGCACCAGCGGCTGGCACTATGAACACTGGCGTGGACTCTATTATCCCGAAGGATTGGCGAAGCCAAAGTGGCTGCAATTTTATAGTAAACAGTTTAACACCGTTGAGCTCAACAATAGTTTCTATCACTTGCCTACCGAGAAAGCTTTTATCACCTGGCGAGAGTCAGCACCTGAGAACTTTGTTTTTGCGGTTAAGGTAAGCCGATTCATCACTCATCTAAAGAAGCTGAGGAATATCGGCTCTGCGTTGGATAATTTCCTGTCACGAGCCTGCTTGCTTCAAAATAAACTAGGTCCTTTGTTATACCAGCTGCCGCCTAATATGAAACGCAATGACGTGGTGCTGGAGAGTTTCTTATCCAGTTTGCCTCAAGAATACCGGCATGTGTTTGAATTCCGCCATGAGTCCTGGATTGATGAAGCTGTCTTTGAAGCTCTAAGGCGATACAAAGTTGGTCTGTGTGTTTTCGATATGCCTGGTTTCACCTGTCCTCCGGTGGCTACCAGCGATTTTGCCTACATTCGATTTCATGGCAGTGGAGGGATGTATTCAAGCTGCTATTCCGATGAGGAGCTTTCCCAATGGGCTAAAAAGATTGCTGAACTGGCCGAGGGAGTGAAAGCTGTTTATATCTACTTCAATAACGATGCTGAAGCCTTTGCTATAAAAAACGCCTTGACCTTAGCAAGTTACCTGGAGCATTAGCTAGCGATCAAGGTACCCTTTTTAAGGTTTTAAGCTTATAAATATTCCTTGATGTTCCTGGCTAAAGGAGGTGTTATGCCTTTCGTTTTACTGAGCTCTTCTGGTGAGGCTTCCTTGATGCCCTTGACTGACTTAAATCTTGTTAACAAAGCCTTTTTTCGCTTTGGTCCAATGCCGGGAATATCATCTAACACTGAAGCAATGCCTTTCCTGCTGCGTAACCTCCGATGATAGGTTACGGCGAAACGATGTGCCTCGTCCCTCGCTCTTTGAAGCGTGTGCAGAGCAGGAGAGTCCTTAGGGATATCAACTGGTTCTGCCCTGCCTGGCGTGAAGACGTCTTCATTTTCCTTGGCTATACTGGCGACCGGCACAGAGTGTACTTCTAGTTCTCTTATAGCATTGACTGCAGCGTTAAGCTGACCTTTGCCACCATCAATGAGAATGAGGTCTGGATTGATCGCCCAGTTATCTTTCTGTGGAGTTATTTCGTTAAGCTCCCTTGCACTGAAAGCTCTTCCAAATCTCCGTCTCAATACTTCCTGGATCATGGCGTAGTCATCAGCACCGGTTACTGTTTTGATCTTGAAACGGCGGTAATGAGCTGGCTTGGGTATCCCTTTCTCCAGAACAATCATGCTTCCTACGGCTAACGCCCCTTGAATATTGGAGATATCGTAGCATTCTATTCGTAACGGCATTCGTGGCAGACGAAGTTTGTCCTTGAGCTGTTGTAACCCCGAAGTTATAGCCTGTAAATTCATTTCCTTAGCTTTGGCTAGCTGCAAGCCTCTATTTGCATTGTCAATCGCCATGTTCATCAATTGTCTCTTTGCCCCCCGCTTCGGCACTTGAAGGCTTATATTGCCTCCTCTTTGTTTCTTGAGCCATTCAGAAAGTGTTGGAAGTTCATTCACTGGGTGTTGAAGTAATATTGTAGGTGGAATATATGACGCCGAGGCGTAATATTGTTTTACGAAGCTGGTAACTATTTCGTTTGGTGTCTCACTGTGGACATTTTCCATGATGAAATGGTCGCGCCCAACGAGCTTGTTGTTGCGGATGAAGAATATCTGCACGCAAGCCTGCCCCTCGTTTTGTGCTAAAGCGATAATGTCTTGTTCCCCTTTCAAAATGACGGCAATTTTCTGTGCCTCGATTACCTTCTGTATTGCCGTGATTTGATCGCGAAGCAAAGCGGCCTTTTCAAACTGGAGGTGGTGGGCTGCATCCATCATTTTTTGGTTTAATTGTCGCAGGACTAGCTCCTGCTTGCCTTCTAGAAATTGAATAACTTGATTTATCATCTCGTGGTATTCCTCTTTGGTTACAGCGCCAATACATGGTGCAAGACATCGGTGAATATAGTATTCGAGGCAAGGCTTTTTGTCTCTGGCGGTAATGGTTTTAGTGCAGGAGCGAAACGGGAAAATTTTCTTTATCAATCTCAATGTCTTGCGAATGGAACCAGCACTGGCGAAAGGGCCGAAGTATCTAGCACCATCTTTCTGAAAACGGCGAGTAATATAAACACCGGGCCAATATTCAGTGACATTTATTTTGAGATAGGGGAAAGTCTTATCGTCTTTTAGGCGAACATTATAGCGTGGGCGATGCCTTTTTATCAGGCTGCATTCTAATATCAATGCCTCTTGCTCGGAATTGGTGACTATAAATTCAATGTCGCTTACGTTTGACATTAAGCGCTGAATTCTTGGGGGAAGATTTCTATGTTCTACAAAATAGCTTTTTACCCGATTGCTGAGGTTGGCAGCCTTGCCTACGTAGAGCACGTTCCCCTGCTCATTCTTGAACCAATATACTCCAGGGTTTGCGGGAAGAGTTCTTAATTGTGGCCCTAATCTTGCTACTGACACAGTTAAATATTGTATCAACAGGGATTACCACGGGCAAAAAATGTGATAAAATGAGGTAAGTGAGAAAAGACGTTGACACTTTCCTGGAATACCTCGCTGACAGTAAAGGTTGTTCACAGAATACTCTGGCTGCTTATTCTAATGATTTAAACCAATTGATGACATTCATTGAGACAAATAAAGGTGAGGGTGTTATTGAGTCAAACAATGAGCTGCTGAAAGACTATCTATTTAATCTCAGGGACAGAAAGTATTCTTCAGCCACGGTAGCTCGGAAAATAGCCTCAGCGAAGTCATTTTTCAAGTTCATGGTCGATGTGGGCAAATCAAAGAACAATCCGGCGCAAGGGTTGCTATCTCCCAGGGTTAAGAGGCGTTCACCATCTGTCTTGTCTCCCTCCGAGTTTCACCGTTTGTTGGCGGAGGCAGCGAAGCTATCCACTCCAGAGGCTAAAAGAGATAAGGTGATGTTAGAATTACTTTATGCTACAGGCTTGCGGGTAAGTGAGTTAACATCGCTGGATACCAGGGACATTAATTCGGAGCAACGTTATCTTTATTGCTCTCATGGCAATTCAAAGAGGCGGATTCCGTTTGACTCTTATATTGCCAAGCTATTGCGGGACTTTATTAATGGTGCCAGGTTTGATCTTCTGTATGATGAGGGGGAGAAAGCGCTATTTTTGAATCGGCTTGGCAAGAGACTAACCCGGCAGGGATTCTGGGAAATTGTCAAAAATTATGCTTCTAAGGCTGGACTTGGTGGTAAAGTTACCCCGCGGACCCTGCGGCATAGTTTTGCGGCATATAAATTACAAGCTGGTGCTGAGCTTCGAGATGTGCAGCAACTCCTGGGACATGTTTATATCTCAAGCACCAAGGTTTATGAGCAAATAAGTCCCACATTAAGGTAAAAGGTATGCCCAAAAAGTCACAGCGTAGCAAGGCAAAGCATCGTGCCAAATCGGCGAGAATAGCCAGAGAGAGAAGTTCGCAACAGGTTGTCGCAACTGTTGCTGAGTCGGGTGCCTTAGCCAGAAAGAAAGTTCCTGAAGGCCAAGTGTTTGTTGATCGCTATCAACATGTAATGCCCGAGCTACGGCGTATTGGCATCCTCGGTGGCTTGATGATTTTAACTCTCATAGTGGTATCTTTTATCCTTGGTTGATTTGAAAGTAACCTGTGGTGGATTTAAGCCTTGCTCGGGACAATTTAATTGCCAGACTCAGCTTGGAGATTTCTGATAAGCGTGTACTTGAAGCTATGCGGCGTGTTCCGCGCGAAGCTTTCGTACCTCAAGATCAGTATTATGCCGCCTACGAAGATAGGCCATTGAGCATCGGCTTTGGGCAAACTATCTCTCAACCTTATATTGTGGCTCTAATGGTGCAGGCTTTAGAGCTTGAAGGTGGGGATAAAGTCCTGGAGCTGGGCGCTGGAAGTGGCTATGAAGCAGCTATATTAGCCGAGTTAGCGAGGGAGGTTGTCACCGTAGAGCGCATATCTGAATTGGTAGAAGGAGCTAAACATGTCTTGGAAAAGCTTGGTTACTCTAATGTCAAGGTTCACCTTGCCAGCAGGGAGTTAGGTTGGTCTGATGAGGCGCCCTATGGTGCTATTATAGTTTCCGCTGGTGCTCCCACTATTCCCCAGATTCTTTTGAACCAACTATCTTTTGGTGGACGGTTGGTGATTCCAGTGGGTTCCCGCTGGCAGCAGGACTTGCTGAAAGTTACCAAAAGGCGGAAGGGGAATAGGGTGGAAAATTTAGGTGGCTGCTATTTTGTGCCACTCATTGGTGAAGGTGCCTGGGAAGAATAAAGCAAATATGGAGGTAGAAATGGAGGTATTTGAAGCAATAAAAAGCAGACGTAGTATTCGTCATTATAAATCTGAGGATGTCCCTGAAGAGAAGGTTAATGCTGTTCTGGAGGCTGCTCTGTGGGCGCCTTCCTGGAAGAATACCCAATGCTGGAGATTCATTGTGGTGCGTGACAGAGACACAAAGGTTAAGCTGGCTGATACACTGGGAGAAGTACAAGGTGGCCCCAACCCGAGCACTGATGCTGTTAAGAATGCCCCGGTGCTGATTGTGGTCTGTGCCAAGATGGGAAGATCAGGATACGATGATGAAAGGAAAGTTGCCACAGATAAAGGCGATTACTGGTACATGTTTGATACTGGATTAGCGACACAGAATATGGTGCTCGCTGCTCATTCTCTGGGGCTTGCCTCGGTGACTGCTGGGCTCTTCGATGCCCCAAAAGCGGGCGAGACACTTGGGGTGCCGGGAGATGTGGGGGTGGTGATGCTACTGCCTTTGGGATATCCCGATGAGGAACCAGAGGCACCACGCCGCAAAGAGCTAGCGGAGGTCACATCTCAGGAGAAATATAAAGGGAGCTAAAAATCTTCGTTCATTCCCACAATTTTCCGCCTTAAGCCGTTTAATGATAAAGCGAGAAGTGTAAAAATTTGGGACTGTTGCAAAGTTATGTGATGTTGACGTAGAGATATGGAGATAGGTAGAGGTAACAAATCTCTGTGCTGTTTATTGGGGTGTCTGGGACGAATAAAGCAAATACGGAGGTGAAAATGGAGGTATTTGAAGCAATAAAAACGAGACGTAGTATTCGTCATTATAAATCTGAGGCTATCGGTGAAGAAAAGCTTAATTCTGTTTTGGAGGCTGCCCGCTGGGCACCCTCTTGGCTAAATACACAATGTTCGAGATTTGTGGTAGTTCAGGATGCTGAAACGAAAGCTAAATTAGCTGATGCCCTTACGCCTTGGAATCCAGCCTATAAGGCTGTTATAGAAGCCCCTGTAGTTATTGTGGCTTGTGCTGAGCTGGGCAAATCTGGTTTTTTTGAGGATGCGCCGGTCACTGATAAAGGAGATTGGTATATGTTTGATGTAGCACTGGCAGTGCAAAACCTCACCCTGGCAGCTCATTCTTTAGGCTTGGGGACTGTGCATGTTGGTGCCCTCGATGCTCGAAAGGTGGCGCAGATTCTAAACGTACCCCAAGGCGTAGTAGTGGTGGAGGTACTTCCTCTAGGTTATTCGGCCAGGGAAGGCAGGACACCGAGAAGAAAGGAACTTTCCGAATTAGTATTCCGTGAAAATTACGGACAAAAATAGAACGCCCTCAAGGGAATTCGAATCCCTGTTTTCAGCTTGAAAGGCTGACGTCCTAGTCCCCTAGACGATGAGGGCAAGCAACACTATTCTAGGGATAAATAGCTGAGGTTTCAAGACCAGCAGACTGTGGTAAACCGAACATTAAATTCATATTTTGCACTGCCTGCCCTGCCCCTCCCTTTATTAAATTGTCCAGGCAGCTAATGACGATAAGCCTATTTGTCCTTAAATCGATGGTGGGGTAAATGACGCACAAGTTGGTTCCTCTGGTATATTTAATTTGGGGAGGATTGTCCACTATGTGAACAAAGGGAGCATTTTTGTAAAAGTCACGATAAAGCTGTTGCAATTCCTTTTTGAGCAAATTACTATCCTTCAATGGAGCATAGCACGTGGTTAATATGCCTCGGGTCATGGGGACTAGGTGAGGAACAAAGGTCACTGATAAGGGAAGCTCTGGATTTAATGCTCTTAGTTCTTGTTCAATCTCAGGCAGGTGGCGGTGTCCTTCAACAGAATAGGCGAAGGCGTTTTCATTGGTTTCAGCGTAATGCCCGGCTAAGGTCAAGGTTCTGCCAGTGCCAGATACCCCAGACTTGCTGTCAATTATTACTTCAGGTGAGATGATGGCTTCTTTGACCGCCGGTGCTAATGCCAGGATAGCGCCAACGCTGTAACAACCAGGATTGGCTATCAAGCGTGCTGAAGCTATCTCCTTTTCATGAATTTCAGACAAGCCGTAAATTGCTTCTTGCAACAAATCGGGAAACGGGTGGGTAAAGCCATACCATTTTGGGTATTCATTGGCATCTTTTAACCTGAAGTCAGCACTGACATCGATGGCCTTGATGTTTTGTGTCAGCAAAGAGGGCACTACGTCCACGCTTGATTTATGGGGCATTGCCGAAAAGGCAACATCTATATTACTATCTACGTCGGCTTCTATTAACTGGTTTATATCGCTCAAGTGCGGGAAAACCTCACCCAGCTTTTGTCCTGCAGCACTTCTTCCTGTAATAGATTTGAGTTCTACTTCGGGGTGGTGATGAAGCAGGCGAACTAGTTCGATGCCAACATACCCGGTAACATTTATTATGCCAGCTTTTATTTTTGACACTGAAAGCTATTATACTATGTAATATTTGATTAAGTGAAACAATAATGTTATTTTTGTCATTTAATCTTATGGGGGAGGAGCATGCCTAAGATTTATTTCATAGATGTTACTAATCGGGACGGCGTTCAAACTGCTAATCTCGGCCTATCTAAGCTTGAGAAGACCATAATAAACATCTATCTCAATGAGATGGGTATCTTTCAATCTGAGTTTGGTTTTCCTACAACGAGACACGAATCGACTTACCTCCAAGCCAATTTAGAATTGGCTGCCATGGGGGTTTTGCAACCTATTCGGTTGTCCGGGTGGCTAAGGGCGATAGTCAGTGATGTCGAAACAGCATTTAGGTTTGTTCCCGATATCCGACATCTCAATCTATCAATCTCTACATCACCCCAGATGATTTCCCATAAATTCTATGGGGAAAAGAAGCGTGAGGATATTGTAGAGATGATGATTGATGCCGTGGAAGCTGCTAAAGCACTTGGAACTGAAAGTATTGGTGTAAATGCTGAAGATGCCTCCAGAACAGACATGGACTTTTTAATCGAATTTGCCTTAGCAGCAAAGGAACACGGAGCTCAAAGGTTCAGGTATTGTGACACTCTTGGCTACGATGACCCTTTTACCATATATGAAACTGTCAAGACGCTGGCGGAAAATGTAGGGATTCCCATCGAAGTTCATTGCCACGGCGATTTAGGTATGGCTGTCGCTAATTCTGTTGCTGGAGCTAAAGGAGCTATAGATGGTGGGCAGGATGCTTATATCAACACCACGCTTAACGGGATGGGAGAGAGGGCAGGCAATGCTGACCTCGTGGCAACAATTCTAGCAGTGACTAAATCGAAAGGATTTGCCGGCAGGTATCGATTGGGGAAGCGAATTAACCTGAAAAAGGCGTGGAAGATAAGCAAATTTGCCAGCTATGCCTTTGGGGTTCCTGTCCCGATAAATCAACCAGGGGTTGGAGCCAATGCTTTTGCGCATAGCTCTGGCATTCACGCTGATGGTGTGTTGAAGGATCCGGAGAATTATGAGCTATATGATCTTGCTGAATTAGGCCGAGGAAAACTAGAGTTTGTGGAAACTGGCCGGGAGATATGTTTCGGTGAATACAGTGGGATATCCGGGTTCAGGCACATAATGGGAAAGATGGCGATAACCTTTGAGGATAGTGCAAAAGCTAGAGAGATTCTGGAATTGGTGAGGTATGCCAATGTTGAGGCTCAAAAACCCCTTGTTGAGGACGAGTTGTTGTTCATCGCTGCGTATCCACAGATTGCAAAGAAGCTGTTAACGTTAAGCCCACTGGAGTAATGTCCTGTGTTTACTTGATAGGCTGAATTTGCTCCCGGATTTACTGAATGTCTTCAATAAGATAGTTGAAAGTACCAGCAGGAGCAGTAATGGTGATGGTTTGCCCTTTTTGTTTATGTAATAAAGCTTTACCAGTGGGTGAGGCGATGGAAATTATGCCCTTCGCTGGGTTTGTCTCTTTCGGGTGTGCCAGAGTATAGCGGAGCTCCCTGCCTGAGGCTAAATCACGAAACTTCACTGTATTCCCAATTTTTATCTGCAAAGTATCTTGGGTTTCACTTATGACTGTTGCCGAATTCAAGATCAGCTCTAGCTCCTTTATTCTGCCCTCCAGATGTGATTTATGTTCCCGTGCTGCTTCCAATGGTGCATTTTCGCTGAAGTCCTTGTCGGCTGCTGCCTGTCGTATCTCCTTGATGGCTTTGGAACGTTCGCTCTTGAGGGCGGCTAACTCTGCTTCCATTTTAGCGTGGCCTTTCCTGCTCAGGGCAGATTGGATTTTGGAAGTTTGTTGAATGGCTGTCGCTGTTTTTGAGGGCGTTCTCTTTGCCCGAACATGGCTGGCTAGACTTACCTTAGTGAAGCCCTTTCTACGGATGTAGCTAAGGAAGGGCCTAATTGGCTCAGCGGCTGAAGGGGTAATCCGCTCGGTATAGTCAGCTATATCAGGCGGGGTGATGCTGCTTGCTTTCCTGCTCACGCCAAGCCATCGCACAAGATTATAAATTTCTGCTTGTGCCTTTTCTTTTTGTTCCGGAGCTAAATTGAGTAGAAAACTATTAGCTACCTCGAGGAGTGTAGCATCCTGCTTGGAGGTATCTTCCATTAACGGAGTAATAATAAGACGGGAAGACGAGCTGTGTCAACTGGGGATATAAACGGAGGCTATCATTTGGAAGAGTCCCTCCTTACGTCATTGCGAGGAGCGTTAGCCACGAAGCAATCGCCACTTACTTTGGCGGCACGATGTAGCCAATAAACTTGTAGGCTAGTTTGGCCAATAAAAAGGCGTAGGAAGGTAAGCTTCCTTCAGGGCAAAACTCCATTAAGTCAAAGCCAACTATGTGCTTGTGAATTGCTGTTAGCTTAATTATCTTCAAAACCTGTTGCCATTGTAGGCCGTCAGGCTCAGGGGTGCCTACCGCTGGCATGATTGATGGGTCAAGGACATCCACATCTATGGTTACATAAACATCGTCGTTAAGCGAAGATAACATCTGTTTTTCGAAGTTTTTACCTTCTGTTAACGAGGGCATGTAAAAAACACTCAGCTTGTTCTCAGTTATGAATTGCTTTTCTTCCTGGCTGAGGCTACGGATTCCAACCTGAACAGTGGGGCAGAGTTCATAGATACGGCGCATGACACAAGCGTGGCTATATTTAGTACCTAGATATTCATCACGGAGGTCGGCATGGGCATCTAGCTGTAGCACGGAAAGCTTTGGGAATGCCTCCTTAAGAGCTCTAACTGTTCCCAGGGTAGGCGAGTGTTCCCCGCCAATCATTACCACAAATTTCCTCTGCTTAATTAGTTTCTTGGTTATTTGATAAACCCTGTTGACCATTTCTTCAGGGCTGTTCATCATCGGTTCTACCTCAGGCAGGGTATGGATGCCGACTTCGTATATCTCACGCTCCAGCTCGAGGTCATAAAGCTCCAGGTATCGAGAGGCGTCAATTATACTTTGCGGACCATAACGAGTTCCACTTCTCCATTCAGTGGTGCTATCATAGGGAACGGGCAAAATAACCACTTTGGCTGATTCTAAGTCGGAATAGGGTGGCTGTAAGCCGGCAAAGACTCTGGGGGGCAGGAATGGCTGCCTGTTATCTTTCATGGTAAGCGAAGCCAGAAATGACTGCGGCAATTGGTTCGATTTCTGACCACTCTCTATCGATCAAACAGGTTCTTGACTTGACTAACTGGAATTCCTGTTGAAAATCCCTTGTTACTTTTTCAGTGTCGAAGTCCTTGCAAGAAAAGACATCTATGTTGACATAATTCCGCTCGACAAAGGTATGAATAGCGATATGGCTCTCACTAATGAAGATAAATCCTGATATTCCCCAATCTCGGGGATTCGGTCCTACATATCTAACCACATAGGGAGGCGAAATTTTGGTCATGCCAATTTCTGGTGGATAATGCTCTAGGCAGTGGGTGACGAACTGCTCATCTTGAAGGATTTCTTTGCTATCAGAATAGCCATCAATAATCAGGTGCACATTAAGCTCTCCTTAATAGCATTTCTGTTAGCTCCAAAGGGACAGCACAGCAGCTCTTGCTATTCATTGGCTGGCGGACCATGGTTTAAATATTTCTCTATCAGAGCCATGGCGCAATATTTGCCACACATGGTACAAGTTTTTCCGTTAGGGGCGAAGCGTTCGTGAATTTGTTCCGAGCGCTTTGGGTCCAAGGATAATTTGATTTGAGTTTCCCAATCAAAACTTTTACGAGCCCGCGACATCTGCTCATCCAGTTCCTTAGCTCCCTTTATGCCTTTGACGATGTCACCAGCATGGGCAGCTATGCGGGAGGCGATTACTCCTTCTTTTACATCCTCCACCTCAGGTAATCCGAGGTGCTCTGTCGGAGTGACGTAGCACAGGAAATCTGTTCCTGCTGCGGCGGCGATAGCGCCTCCAATAGCACCGACGATATGGTCATAGCCAGCACCTATATCGGTAACCAGAGGACCAAGGACATAGAATGGTGCGTCATGACAAAGGCTTTTTTCCAATTGAACATTGCTGGTTACCTGGTCTAATGGCAAATGTCCTGGGCCTTCGACGAAGACTTGAACATTAGCTTCTCTGGCACGTTTCACTAACTCACCGATTGTGATTAGCTCCTCAAGTTGAGCTCTATCAGTTGCGTCAGCCAGGCACCCGGGGCGTAAACCATCACCTAAACTTAAGGCGAAATCATATTCATGAGCTAACTCTAATAAGCGGTCATAATATTGGTACAAAGGGTTTTCCTTTTCATTATGCAACATCCATCCAGTTAAGAAAGCGCCTCCTCGAGACACCATACCGGTTATTCTGCCCTGGCTTTTCAGCCGTGCAATTGTTGCTTGAGTTACCCCACAATGGAGAGTCATGAAATCAACACCGTCCTTGGCGTGCTGTTCGATAACATCGAAAATCTCATCCGCGGTCATATTTACGATAGCACCGTGTTTGTCAATAGCTTCAATTCCTGCTTGATAGATGGGGACGGTTCCTACCGTCAGGGTGCTGGCATTGATGATAGCTTGTCTTATAGCCGAAATATCTCCCCCGGTACTGAGGTCCATAACTGTGTCGCTGCCAAACTCAATGGCGGCTTGCAGTTTTTTCAGTTCCATATCTAAATCGCAAAAGTCGGGCGATGTGCCGAGATTCACGTTGACTTTTGTCCTTAGCCCCTTACCTATACCGCAGGGAGCTAAGTTGACGTGATTAGGGTTAGCTGGTATCACGATGGTGCCGCTAACCAGTCCTTCCAGCACAAAATCTATCTCCACCCCTTCTTTTTCAGCTACATGCTTTATCTGGGGTGAAATGATACCCTGTTTAGCTAATTCTACTTGTGTCATCTTACGTCTTGTATGGCGTTAGGTGGCAAATCTAACATAAGGCAACTGCTAATGCAAACTTGGCAAGATAGCGTGGCTCAATGCTTGGGGAATACAAAATCTCGCTTTTGCCAGCAAGACGGGTTACATTAGCTTTACATTGTTTCCGGTGCGGTCATGCCCATGAGGTGGAGCGCCTTAACCAACACGATTTGAGTCGCGCTGACCAGCTTAAGTCGGGCTTTGGTCAATGCCTCGTCCTGGGAGACAACCCGGCATTGCTTATAGAAGCTGTGGAAAACAGTAGCCAGTGCTTGAGCGTAGTAGGGCAGGTGGTGGGGCTCAAGGTTAGCAGCTACCCTTTCTATAACCTCGGGGAGCATTATTAAATGGCGAATCAAAGTTAGCTCCGGCTCAGTGGAAAGCAGGAAAATATCGCCCTGACTGTAATCTATTTGCCGCTGTTGGGCTAAGCGAAGGATGCTGGCAATTCGAGCGTGAGCATATTGGACATAGTAAACAGGATTATCTGCTGACTGTTTTTTGGCTAACTCCAGGTCGAAATCCATCTGGCTTTCAGCGGAGTAGGATAGGAAAGAGAAACGGCAAGCATCTGCTCCTACCTCGTCTATTACCTCACGCAGGGTGATGATGTCACCGCTGCGCTTGGATACCTTAAGTGTTTCTTTTCCGCGGTGAAGGGTAACCAATTGACATATTATCACCTTGAGTTGTTCCGGGTCTTGCCCCAAGGCTTTCATTACCGCTTTCATCCGGGGAACATGTCCCTGGTGGTCAGCTCCCCAGATATCAATCACGGCGTCAAATTTCCGCTCCATAAACTTGTTGTAATGATAAGCAATATCGGAGGCAAAATAAGTGGGTGAGCCATCACTTCTGACTAACACATTGTCTTTATCCTCCCCTAGCAGGCTTGATTCAAACCAAACGGCATTTTCCTTCTTAGTCACGTAGTTTCCACTTTCCAGTAGTGCCATGACTTTGTTGTATTGCTCGCCCTGGTAGAGGCTTTTTTCGCTAAACCACTCATCGAACTCAACGTTTAATAGAAGAAGGTCTTCTTTAATGTTGTTTATTATCTTGTTAATCCCGATTTCAGTGATTCCCTCGATCGCTTCTTTTCGGGGTATATTGAGAAACTTATCCCCATGTTCTTCGGCGATTTCCTTTGCCAGGTCAATCATATAACTACCATGATAGCCATCGGGGGGAATATCAGCCTCTTTACCAAGGTACTGTAGATAGCGAACGTAGAGCGAATGCCCGAATAGCTCTATTTGGTTGCCTATATCGTTTAAGTAATATTCCCTTTCGACCGAATAGCCACTAGTAGAAAGGACATCAGCTAGGGTGCTGCCCAGAACAGCACCACGTCCATGGCCCACATGAAGAGGTCCTGTGGGATTAACGCTGACAAACTCGACTTGAATGTTTTTACCTTTACCTAAGACGAGGTTTCCATATGATTCGCCGGCAGCCAATATAGTCTCTACCTGTTCGGTGAGCCATTCATTCCGCAATGTAAAGTTAATGAATCCTGGTGGGGCTATGGTGGTGTGGTCAATTTCGGCGGGCAGCGATATTTTCTCCACTATTTTCTCAGCGACAGCTAAGGGAGGCATCCTGGTTGTCCGAGCTAGCTTTAACGGGAGGCTTGAAGCAAAATCTCCATGAGAAGGATTTTGGGGATGCTCTATGATTATCTCTGGCAGCGCTCCGGGTGCAAAACTACCTTCCTGTTGAGCTTTGGCTACCGCTTGTTGTAGACAATCGGCTATCTTCTGTTTAACCATATTAACTCCATTCAATATGCCCTTGCCATATTCTCGTTAGTTTTTCCCCAAGAGGAGAGGTTCTGTCTTTCGCTGTATCGGGATTATTTCGGAAGAAGGTGGTTGCCTCTCGTCGTGCTATCTCTAAAAGCTGCACGTTTGTTATACTAGCTACTTTAAGCTCGGGCAAGCCACTTTGCTGAGTGCCAAAGAATTCCCCAGGCCCTCGCAGCTTTAAGTCTTCCTCGGCTAGTTTGAAGCCATCTTGAATTTCCTCTAGTAGCTCAAGGCGGTGTTTCCACTCATCTTCGGTTTTCTTTCCTGTTTCGGGGCGGGATTCCACTTCACGGGAAAGCTTATCGGAGATGAGTAGGCAGTAACCTTGCTCCTTATCTCGCCCCACCCTCCCTCTAAATTGGTGAAGCTGGGATAATCCGAAGCGGTCGGCACCTTCTACTAATATGACATTAGCATTGGGCACATCAATGCCAACTTCAACTACTGATGTTGACACTAAGATGTCAAATTCTCGATCGCGAAAACGGCGCATCACCTGCTCTTTGTCAGCAGCGGGCATCCGCCCGTGCATCAGCCCGAGTTTTAAGTCGGGGAAAACATCTTTGCTTAATCGCTGATATTCAGTGGTTGCTGCTCTTGCTTCTACTACTTCCGACTCTTCGATCAAGGGGTAGATGATAAAAGCTTGTTTTCCCTTGTTTATCTGGCGGTGGATGAAGGAATAAGCCTTTTCTCTGCCTTCTGGGTCAAGCCATTTTGCTTCAGCAAGCCTTCGTCCCGGTGGCAGTTCGTCGATAATGGAAAGGTCAAGGTCTCCATAAATAGTCAATGCCATGGTTCTCGGGATGGGGGTAGCGGTCATAACAAGCATGTGGGGATTGAATCCTTTTTGACGCAATGCTGACCGCTGCAGAACGCCGAAGCGATGCTGCTCATCTATCACCGCCAGCCCTAGCTTGTTGAATTCCACCTCTGCCTGAATGATAGCATGAGTTCCAATAACAATATCAATCTCGCCTTGCCTGATCTTATTATGCAAATCCTCCTTTTCACTCTCGCTAATGCTGCCAATGAGCAAAGCAACGGTTATCGGTTGCGAGAGAATACCGGCATAGCAGTGAAGATTGTTTCGGGATGCTGGCAATGGCGAGGATGATTCTGAGCTAATTCTGGCTAAATAGGTGCAAATATTATCGAAATGTTGCTCAGCGAGGACTTCTGTGGGGGCCATCAGTGCCCCTTGGTATCCATTATCACAGGCAATTAGTAATGCCAGGGTAGCAATTATAGTTTTGCCACTGCCTACTTCTCCCTGGAGAAGTCGCGACATAGCTTTTGGCTGTTTCAGGTCAAGCAAGACCTCGTTGAGCACTCGTTGTTGGGCGCGAGTCAAAGTAAACGGTAAATAACTCAGGAATCTTTGGAGCAGATCTCGATTGATATTAAAAGAGTTGCCCGGCTGACCTTCTTGCCAATTTTGCTTTCTCGCCAGCAAACCCAATTGAAGTAGAAACAATTCATCAAAGGCTAAACGTTTTCTCGCTTCCTCCGCTATTCGGTGATTGTCAGGGTAATGAGCCTGGATAATTGCTTGTGACAAATCTAGAAGCTGGTAGCGTTTCTTTATTTCTGGGGGCAGGAACTCAACGAGCTGCCATGCCCAGCTATCTACAGCCTCCTTTGTCCATTTCCTTACCCGGCGGGGGTATAAACCGGAAGTTAATGGGTAAATGGGAACCAATCGAGCGGTATGAATTAGTTCCCCGGTTTGGATGAGTTCCCATTCCGGAGACGCAAAAACCCTTTGTCCCTTAAATGAGCTAACTATTCCGCTAATTGCTATCCTGGCATTGGTACGAAAATTCTTTGCCAGATAGGGTTGATTAAACCACACTATTCGGATATTACCTGTCTCATCGCCGACAATTGCCTCTGTGCCCTGTCGACTACCCAGAGTGACCACTCTTGATTGCCATATTGTAGCTATGATGGTTTGCTCTTTACCCTCTTCGAGTTCAGCAATGGGTTTTCTCTGGCTATAATCTATGTAACGGTGAGGAAGAAAGTAAAGTAAATCATATATGGTTCTCACGCCAAGCTTGGCAAATCTAGTGGCCGTGTTGGTTGTGATACCTCTGATTGATGTTATCGATGAGTCTAGTCCGTAAGATACCCTTTCCATTTGGCGTGTTTTATCGACTGTGGGGAGTCTATCCGGTGCCAGTGTGCTTGACTTCTTTCTCTCCCTTGTTTGTTCCACTTCATCTATCCATTCCAGGATAGCTGCTATCCACTGTTTACGTTTCTTTACATCCCAGGAACTGTAGTTGGATTTAGCCAACTGTAGGTTATTAAAGCTCGTTAAGAGTTCCCGCTGATTTACGCCCTGTAGGATTTCCCCTTCTTGTTTTCGGAGGAATCTGTCCAATCCTCCGATCACCGCTTTATCGGAATATCCCTTCTTACATTCTAATTCCAGGACTCTCCGGAGTGAATTGATACTCGTATCTTTGAGAAGCTGGCCCAAACTCTATTCTCCTTCCAGGACAGAGACACTTAAGACGTGAGGACCAACATGTGTGCCCACTACCGGGCTTACCTTGGAGCGATAGAAATGCTCATCAGGCACTAATCCTTGGAGACCCTGAGCTAATTTTCCTAGCTCACTGGTGGTAGTAGCATCTTCGATAACCAGAGCATCTATCTTTCTAAAGTTTTTGACGAAATTTACCAGGAAGTCTACAGCACGTGCTCGACTACGCACTCGAGTGATGGGAAAAGCCTCTCCTTTTTTTATTTCCAGAATAGGATTAACTTTGATTAAATTACCTAGGAAAGCTTGTGCTTTACCAATGCGTCCTCCCCTCCTTAGATATTCTAGAGTGTCGAAGGTCATCACCACATGCGTCCTGGGAATTGCACTTGTCACCCAATTGGCAATTTCCTCTAATGTAGCTCCAGCTCTAGCCATAACAGCTGCTGACACAGCTAGAATTAGCTGGCCCCCTATCCCTACCTGAGAATCAATAACTTCGATATTGCATTTTGATTTGAGGGTCTCTTTGCTTTTTAAGAAAATGTCGAAAGCAGCGCTAAATTTCCGTGAAAGCGTGATAACTAATATCTCTTTTGTTTCCTTAGCTAAGTTGTTTAGTGTATCGGTAAACACCGCGAGGCTGGGGATTGAAGTAGTAGGGAGAATTTTGTTTCTTGTTAGCTTTTGATAGAAGCCTTCTGTGTTCAGGTCAATATTATCGCGGTAAATCTTGTCCCCGAAGTGGACATTCAGGGGGATCACGGTGAGCCCAAATTGCTCGGCCATCTTTGGACTAATATCGGAGCAACTATCAGTTACAATTCTAACCATGGCATGCTTCAAAATTTTTATTGTTTAGCAACTCCCCTCTGTCATTACGAGCGAAGCGTGGCAATCTCCTTTCCAGATTGCTTCGTCGCTACGCTCCTCGCAATGACAAGTAAACAACCTCAAAATTCTTATTCCAGCGAAATTATATAGTTGTAGTAGGGTTGGTCACCTTGAATTGTTTCAACTTCAACTGAAAATTCGTTTTGGATTTCACCAGCTATTTTCTGGGCTTCAGCGGGTTTAGTTTCAGCACCGTAGTAAATACTCACCAATTCAGCATTTTTGACCTCTGCTTTCTCAAGAGCAGTGGTAATGACGTCTTTAACTTTTTTGCCATTGGCTACCAACTCTTTGTCATCTAAGACAGCGATAAATTCCCCTTTCTTTATGTTCATACCGTTGATCTGACTTTTGCGGACTGATTTAGTGATTTCTATGGATTTCACCCTTTTCAATGCTTCTTCCATGGCAGAAGCATTGTTCTCCAAGCCCATATCGTAGTTGAAGGAAAGGAGAGCACTGATGCCTTGAGGTATGGTTCTCGTGGGTACTACCTTAACGTCTTTTGAAGTCAAGGATTGAACCTGGGAGGCAGCAACGACAATGTTCTTATTGTTGGGCAGCAATATAACCTTATTTGAAGGTGCTGAATCCACTGCCTCCACTAGCTCACGGACGCTTGGATTCATAGTTTGACCGCCGGGGACAATAATGGTGGTTCCCAGGCTTTTGAATAGTTTGAAAAGGCCTTCACCTGAGGCAATTGCTACTATAGCGGTATCGACAGCGGGCAAATTCTTTCTTTGCATTTTAATGAATGCAGCGTATTGGTCGTCCATGTTATCAATTTTTATCTTGTGCAATACGCCTTGCTTTGTGGCGTAATCTATAATTTCGCCCGGTTTGAAGCTATGGATGTGAACCCTGAGCTTGGAGCCATTACCGGTGATTACTAGAGACTGTCCCTTCTTTTTCAAGTTTTTCTTGATTTTTTTCAAGTTGAGGTCTTGCCCTTCTAATAGGAAATTCATGCAATAACCGTAAGGCACCTCCACCTCAGCCGGCATTTGGCTTATCCCTGGGGTTAATGGCTGGCTTGTAGGAATAAGACGTGGTTTGCCGTGTTTTAAAGTATCGTTTTCTCCCCTAAGGTAGTGTAGTGCACCCTCCAGGAGAACATATAAACCCTGCCCACCGGCATCCACCACACCTGCTTCCCGTAACACAGGTAGCAGGTTAGGCGTGTTGGCTACCGATTCTCTGGCTGCCTGCATAGCAGTAGCAAGCGTTTTGGTTAGGTTTCTGGAATTGGCTTTTGCAGCAGCTTCGGCAGCGTTGGCTGAATCACGGAGCACTGTTAACATCGTGCCTTCCACTGGATTGACAAGTCCTTCGTAGGCAGCTTGCGATGCTTCCGATAGTGCTCTGGCCAAAGCTTTGCTGCTAAGTCGCTGGTTATCATCTAACCCTTTAGCAAATCCTTTCCAGAATTGGGACAATATCACACCTGAATTGCCACGAGCCCCCATTAGAGCGCCATGGGCAATAGTTTGGGCTACCGATGAAGCATTGCCATCTTGGCTTCGATGTGCCTCTTCCATGGCAGAACGCATGGTGAGCAACATGTTAGTTCCTGTATCCCCGTCGGGAATAGGGAAGACATTTATAGCGTTAATTTCGGGCACGCATTTTTCCAACCAGGCGGTTCCTGCGTTGAACATTTCTTTTAACTGGTGTCCCGTGACTGAAGCAGTCTCCATCCCTCCTCCTTTGCTCTGCTCGTGCCTGTTCATAACGCACCTCGGCTGCTATATCGGATTGCGATGTATTATAGGTGTTTGACAAACTTTGTCAAGATTTCCATCCTGTGATAATATTTGTGGCACAAGATGGAACAGGAGGATTGTGGAGTTGTCTTATGAAGTGTGACATTTGTGGTAAGAAAGCTCACTATGGTCACAGTGTGAGCCATTCCAAACAACATACCAAGCGGCGATGGTTACCCAATATCCATCGCACTACTATTATAATAAATGGCGAAAAGAAAAAAGTAAATATCTGCACCCGGTGCTTGCGTACCCAGTATAAGGAAGCACGCTAACTTACCGCCTTCCTAAACATTTGCATTGCTTGGCTTATTCCTTTTTTGGCGTCAAATATACTGCTTCCGATCGCCAGGACATTAGCCCCAGCTTTGACTATGCCTGGTGCATTGTCAATGGTGATGCCGCCGTCAACCTCGAGTTCAGCATTGAGGTTTTTGTTATCGAGCATTTTGCGTAACCTCGATATTTTGTCCAGCGATGATGGGATGAAACTCTGCCCTCCATAGCCAGGTTCAACGCTCATAATCAGAACTAAATTAACATAAGGGAGAATTTCTTCTATAGAAGTCAGAGTGGTAGTGGGATTTAGTGCTATCCCTGCTTTGACATTCAATTCCTTTATTGAGTGAATCAACCGGTGAAGGGATGAGCAAGCCTCAACGTGAACGGTGATTATATCAGCGCCGGAGTCAGCAAACTGGGAGACATACTGTTCGGGGTGTTGTATCATCAGATGGACATCTAAAGGCAAGTTAGTCCGAGGGCGGAGGGAAGCTACTATTGGAATACCAATGGAGATGTTAGGCACGAAATGGCCGTCCATAACATCGATATGGATATAATCAGCGCCTGCGCTAGTAGCCTCGGCAACTTGCTCGCCAAGCCGAGCAAAATCAGCACTAAGAATTGATGGTGCTAATTTAACCTTGCTATTTCCCACCTTTTTTCTTCACTTGTGAACTATTTTGCTCTATACGCAATAGTTTTCTCGCTTTCTCCAGCGCTACTTCTACTTGATTTGTAGCGGTTCCACCAACGATATTTCGGGAAGCTATAGATGATTCCAAAGTAATATTATACACATCCTTATCAAATAGGGGGCTGAAATCGCGATATTCGCTTAAGCTAAGCTCACGGAAGCTTTTTCGGCTAGCAACAGCATATTCGGCTAATTTGCTCACTGTATTGTGAGCCTGGCGAAATGGTATTCCCTTTTTTACCAGGTAGTCCGCCAAATCGGTAGCCAAAATATAGTCTTCGTTTATTGCATTGCTAATACGCTGTGGATTGACCTTCAGCGTCTTAATCATTTCAGCAAATACTTCTAAGGTGGAATGCAGGGTATCCAGGGTATCAAAAAGCCCCTGTTTATCCTCTTGCATATCTCGGTCATAGGCTAATGGCAAAGCTTTCATAGTGGTCAGCAGGGACATCAAGTTGCCATATATTCGCCCTGTCTTGCCTCTGGCTAGCTCTGCGACATCAGGATTTTTCTTCTGCGGCATAATGCTACTGCCCGTGGTGAAGTCTTCGCTAATCTCGATAAAACCGAACTCGCTGGATGACCATAGAACAATCTCCTCAGCCAGTCGGGAAATATGCATCATAGCTAAGGCAGATGCTGCCTGGTACTCCACCACAAAATCCCTGTCGGAAACGGCGTCGACGCTGTTGTTGCTTATCTCGCTGAAGCCTAATTCCTGGGCCATAAATTGACGGTCTACGGGGTAAGCCACTCCAGCTAGAGCTCCGCTGCCTGAAGGTAAGACATCGGTGCGTTTCAGACAATCAGAGAATCTTTCCTTATCTCGCTGGAACATTTCGAAGTAAGCCAGCAAATGATGAGCTAGAAGGACTGGCTGAGCTTGTTGCAAGTGTGTATAACCAGGAATAATGACATCTTTATTAGCTTCGGCCAATTCCACGAGGGAGGACTGCAGGGCTTTTATGTTGTCTATGGTTTTGGGGATCTCCTCTTTAAGGAAGAGTCGCATGTCTAAAGCCACCTGGTCATTTCGGGAGCGTGCGGTGTGAAGCTTGCCTGCTATATCGCCTATCTTTTCAAACAATCGTGCTTCGATATTCATGTGTATATCCTCAAGCTTGGTCTTGAAGTGGAATTTTCCTTGCTCGATTTCATTGCGGATGGAGTTAAGCCCAGCGATTATCGCTTCAGCGTCCTTATCTGCTATTATTTCCTGCTTTGCCAGCATCCTGGCATGGGCG
>CAYVCJ010000001.1:0-46575 GCA_964450165.1 uncultured Dehalococcoidales bacterium | reverse complement strand
GACTTAAAATCCGTTTCCCGCAAGGGAGTGTGGGTTCGAGTCCCTCCCTCGGCACTCAATTAGCCAAGGACTTGCTCCAATTAGGAATACCAACTTCGTTTGCGCACTCTACCGGTCGGGAATTTAGCAAGCTAAGAATAGTCTTGGCTAACCCTTGCCTGTACTCATAATACTCCGTGAAGCGTTCACCGGCTTTGAATGGCCAAGTGTGTGATGATATACAGGCGTTTTATATTGGGCTATAATACACGGATAGCTGAATCACGGGAGGAAATGGAAAGACATGACAGCAGGAACCGCAATTTTGGATAAAGCAAGGACGGAGAGAAGGACAGTGTTAACGGAATTTGAATCTAAGAAATTGCTTGAGCGAGCAGGCATACCAGTTGTTGAAACAAGGCTAGTTAGAACTAAGCAAGAAACTATCTCTGTGAGTAAAGGGTTGGGGTTCCCGGTGGTGCTTAAAATTGCCTCGCCTGATATTGTTCATAAGAGTGACTCCGGTGGAGTTAGATTGGGCATTGCTAATGCCACTCAGGCGAGCAGGGCGTATAGTGAAATCATGTCATCCATAAAGCAGAGATATCCCAGCGCTATTATTCACGGGTTGACGGTTCAGAAAATGGCTCGTCCGGGCATCGAGGTAATTGTCGGCATGAGCAAGGACCCTCAATTTGGACCAGTGCTCATGTTTGGCCTCGGCGGTATTCTGGTAGAGTTACTGAAGGATGTTTCTTTCAGGATAGTCCCAATTACTAAAAGGGATGCTGCTGAAATGATCAGGGAAATAAAGGGCTACCCTTTACTGAAAGGTTATAGGGGGCAAGAGCCAGCTAACATCGATATGCTGGAAGATCTAATAGTGAGAGTCTCACGGTTTGTAGAGCAAACTCCTGAAATTAAGGAGCTCGATCTTAATCCTATATTTGCCTATAAGGATAGGGTTGTGGCTGTAGACGCCAGAATTATCTTAGAAGGGTAGCGGTTTGATGCTGAGCTGTTGATGCCAAATCTTGCTAGGCATCTCCAGGAAGGAAACTTCTTTTCTTTTGAACAACTTGCTTTGCTGCTTCCTCGATACCTTCCGCGGTCAGCCCAAATCTTCGAAGCAGTTCCTCGGCTTTGCCCGACGAAGCATAATGGTCTTTAAGGTTGACGAAGGACATAGGCACTGGCTTTTCTTCAACTACTACTTGAGCAACACGGCTGCCCAGACCACCGTGTGCTAGATGCTCCTCAGCAACGACAATAGCGCCTGTCTCTGAAGCTGCTTTGATTATAGCTTCCGCATCCAGGGGGTTGAGAGTGTGCATATCAATTACACGGCTATCTATTCCTTGTGTTGCCAGTTTCTGTGCTGCTTGTAAAGCTTTAGCTACCATAATGCCCATGGCTATAATGGTAACGTCTTTACCAGGTCTCAAGGTTATCGACTTACCCACTATGAAGTGATGGTCTTCATGGTAGATGAGTGGTGTCTTGGGACGGCTTAATCTGATGTAAAAAGGTCCGTAGGTAGCTGCAGCCGCTTTTACTGCCTTGGTAGTTTCGATAGCATCAGCGGGGACAATAACAGTAAAACTGGGAAGTGCGCAATATAACGATAAATCCTCGATGGCGTGGTGAGAAGTGCCGTCTTCGCCAACGCTAATGCCACTGTGGGTAGCCACGATTTTAACATTTAGCTTTGGTTGGGAAACACACAACCTGACTTGGTCAAAGCAACGGCATGAAGCGAAAACAGCGAAAGAGCTGGCAAAAACGATTTTTCCTGAAGCAGCCAATCCAGCAGCTATGCCTATCATGTTTTGTTCCTCTAAACCACAGTCGAAGAAGCGCTGTGGGAATTCTTGTGCAAAAAAGTGAGTCATTGTTGACAGTGATAGATCGGCATCTAAAACAACAATGTCTTTGTTTTGTTTGCCAAGTTCAATCAGGGTTCTGCCATAAGCCTCGCGAGTGGATGCTTCCACAGTCATGATTATCCCAGCTCCTCTAACGCTCTTTCCGCTTCTTCCGCGGTAGGTGCCTTGCCATGGAATTCAACGTTATTTTCCATGAAGCTAACTCCCTTACCTTTAATGGTATGCGCGATGATGATGGTTGGCTTGCCTTTAATTGTCTTGGCTTCCTCGAAAGCAGCTAGAATTTGATTAAAGCTATGGCCATCTATTTCAATAGTATGCCAACCGAAAGCTTGCCATTTTTCATTTAACGGCTCGACGTCCATGATATTTCGAGTCCAGCCGCTGAGTTGCTGTCGATTACGGTCAATAATGACGGTCAAGTTGTCTAATTTGAAGTGGGGAGCTGATAAAGCTGCCTCCCAAGTTTGCCCTTCTTCACATTCACCATCGCTAAGGAGAACATAAGTTTGATAATCGCGCTCATCAAGCCTGGCAGCTAGTGCGATACCAATGCCGAAGGATAAACCTTGACCTAACGAGCCTGCTGACATTTCCACTCCAGGGGTAAAGTTTCTGTCGGCATGTCCTTGGAGGCGGCTGTCTAGTTTTCTCAATGTGGTCAATTCCTCTACTGGGAAGTAGTCACTTTCAGCCAGGACGGCATATAAAGCTGGAGCGCCATGTCCTTTGCTTAATATAAAACGGTCCCGGTCTTGCCATCCAGGATTATGCGGGTCATAGTGCATAATTTTGAAGTAAAGTGCAGTGATGATGTCTGTCGCTGATAAAGAACCTCCGGGATGTCCGCTGCCTGCTGTAGCGATCATACTAATTATGTGCTGGCGTACCTTTTTTGCCATCTGTGTAAGCTCCGGCACAGATAGATCGAACGGATTGCTATGCATGCTATCTTGAGAGACTACTTTGATGCGATTTGACATTTGCTTACGAGTAGTAAATATTATTAATCTAACTATTGTAAATAAAGATGATTCGTAATGTCTATATGGTAAATGGAATATTTTCAAAAAAATGTGATTGAAGCTAAAATTAAGACTACAAATGTAGTGGTGGCTGAATTAGCCTATGCTAAAAAGGGAGAAGCTTGACATCTGAGCACGAGAGGATTCGGTCTTTTATCGCTATTGAGTTGCCTGGTGAAATTAAGTCTGACCTGGCGGAGTTAGGCAATAGACTGATGGATGCCAGGCAGCCGTTCGTTAAATGGGTGGACTTTGAGAATGTTCATTTGACCTTAAAATTCTTAGGTGATATTGCTGTTAATCAGATAACTGAGATAACTGGAGCTATGAGGGAAGCCGTTCGTGGAGTCTCTCCGTTTCGGTTGGAGATTTTGGGTTTAGGAGCCTTCCCAAGAATGGAGCAGCCACGTGTTATCTGGGTAGGTATAAGCGGTGAGACAGACAAGCTTTTAGAGTTACAGCGGACGATGGATTCCAAACTTGTTCGTTTAGGCTTTGCTAGAGAAAATCAATCATTTGTACCACACTTGACACTGGCACGGGTCAGGGATAACGCCTCATTAAGTGATAGAAATGGCCTGGGGCGCTTATTGACCTCTACCAAATTTGAGAGCAAAGGCTATATTACTGTAAATTCTATCAATCTGATGAAGAGCCAGCTAACACCTGACGGGCCTATTTATTCTCGGCTATTTGCTGTGACTTTGCAGGGGTAAATGAGTGTATTTGCTATGGTAAGATGCTTATATTACTATTGTTATATGAGGTGATTAAAGATGCCTTATCAATTGGGGGAAGAGGAAGCTTTACAAAGGCAACGATTAAGTACTGAAGCGATAAATTTGGCCGTGCAAGGACGCTGGGAAGAAGCTGCAAAGTTAAACAGGAATATGCTTGAAAGATTTCCTAACGATATTAAAGCTTATAATCGTCTTGGCAGAGCTTTGACAGAATTGAGGGAATTTGCTCAGGCAAAGGAAGCTTATCTTAAGACACTGGAACTTGCACCGAATAATCCTATTGCTAAGAAAAATATTGCTCGCTTGGATAGTTTACCGGAATCCAGCGTGAGATCTGCTAGTAGACTCAACAAAATTATCCCTGAGCTTTTTGTTACTGAATCAACCAAGTCCGGAATGGTAAACCTTCATAATTTAGCCTCAAGCGACGTATTAGTTACAGTAGCTCAGGGTGACCAGGTGCAGTTGGACGTAGAAGGACAGCGCCTGGTCGTTAAGAATGGTGATGGGGTGTATCTCGGCGAGGTAGAACCTAAACACAACTCACGCCTCACGAAACTGATAAAAGGTGGCAATAAGTATGTGGCTGCCATTTTTGATATAGAAGCAAACAAAATGCAGGTGATAATTAAAGAAGTATATCAGCATCCCGAGCAAAGTGGTATTCCTTCTTTCCCAGGTGAAACCGCAAGGTCTTCCCATTTTTATGCTACGGGAGGATCACTGAGACGAGATGTTGCTGACAAGGAACAAGGGGCAATGGAAGAAGTCGAGCATTTTGACGAGGACGTTGAAGATTCCTCTGAAGAAATCTTGCCAGATGGTTTCTCGGTGGTTGAGGATATCGAGTGAAGAACAAAGGAGAGTAAGACACAATGGCAGTAGGGACAATAAAGCCTATTAATATCGAAGAGGAAATGAAGAGCTCCTACCTTGACTATGCTATGAGCGTTATTGTGTCGCGAGCATTGCCTGATGTACGGGATGGCTTGAAGCCAGTGCAACGGCGTATTCTCTACTCCGTGAATGAGTTGGGGATACGCCATAATAGTCCACATAAGAAAAGTGCTCGAATTGTCGGGGAGGTTATGGGGAAATATCACCCTCATGGTGATGCTCCTGTTTATGAAGCTATGGTGCGGATGGCACAGGATTTTTCCTTGAGATACGTTTTAATCGATGGACAGGGTAATTTTGGCAGTGTCGATAATGATCCACCAGCAGCGATGCGCTACACGGAGGCCAGGCTCACTGAGATTGCACAGGAGATGCTAGCTGATATTGACAAAGATACTGTTAACTTCGTTCCTAACTTTGATGCTTCCCTTAAGGAACCCTCTGTCTTGCCAGCAAGATTACCTAATCTGTTGGTTAATGGCTCTACAGGTATAGCTGTGGGCATAGCAACTAATATACCGTCACATAATCTTGCTGAAGTGTGTGATGCCATCACTTATTTGATTGACAACCCTGATGCTGCTATTGAGGAACTTTTGGAGTTTATTGAGGGGCCTGATTTTCCTAGCGGGGGTCTGATCTTGGGCGTTGAAGGAATGAGGAATGCCTATACCACTGGGCAGGGGAAAATTGTGGTTCGGGCTAAAGTTAATGAGGTAACCACCAAGGGGGGTAGAGGACAGGTAATTATCACTGAGCTTCCTTATCAGGTGAATAAATCAGCTTTAGTGGAGAAGATAGCTGAGCTAGTTAAGCAAAGGAAGATTGATGGTATTAGTGAAGTACGGGATGAATCAGATAGAGAAGGCATGAGAATTGTTATTGAAGTTAAGAAAGAGGCATCTATCCAGCAGGTGATTAATAATCTTTACCTGAACACTGTAATGCAGACTGCCTTTTTCATTAATATGGTAGCTTTGGTTAATGGGCAACCTAAGCTTATTAACCTTAAAGAGGCTCTGATTTGTTACATTGATTTTCGTCGGGAGATTATCACCAGGCGTTCTCAGTTTGAACTTCAAAAAGCCAGGGAGAGGGCACATATACTTGAGGGACTTAAAATCGCCTTGGATAATCTCGAGCAAGTGGTCAACACAATTCGTGAGTGTGAGACGGTTGAGTCTGCTCGTATCAAGCTAGCATCAGTTTTTAGCTTATCGCAGATTCAGGCACAAGCTATTCTTGACATGCCACTTCGCCGGTTGGCTCACCTGGAGCGAGAGAAGGTAGATGAGGAATATAAGAACATAATAAGCAATATTTCCTACTTAGAAGATTTATTGGCTAATCCCAAGAAGGTATCATTCCTTATTCAGCAAGACGTTGCTGAATTGAAATCGAGGTATGGTGATCACCGGCGGACTATGATTAACGAGGAGGAAGCAGTTGAGTTCCGTAAAGAAGAGCTTATTCCTCACCAAAAAGTGGTGATTATCTTAACTAATCAAGGATTCATTAAGAGAGTTCCGGTTAACATATATCGGCTGCAGCATCGTGGTGGAAAAGGAGTCATGGGGATGGCAACTCGTGAAGCTGACTCTATCAAGCACATCCTGGTAGCTGATACCCATGATAACTTACTTTTCTTTACCGCTTCTGGGAAAGTTTATTCGCTCAAGTGCTACGAAATCCCTGAAGGTTTGTCTCGAGGTACCAAGGGGACTGCGTTAGTCAACTTATTGGTTATTGATTTAAAGGATAAGGTAACCACAATGGTAGCTGCAGCGGATTTTGCATCAGATAAATTCTTGGTGGTGACTACCAAAGCTGGCATGATTAAAAAAACTTACTTACAGAAGTTTGCTAAGGTCAGAAAGAAAGGCATTATAAGTATGAGACTTGATAATCGAGATGAGCTAATATTGGCTGGAATAGCTACTAATGCAGATGATGTCATTTTAGTAAGCGAGAATGGGCAGGCTACCAGGTTCAAGGTGGACAGCTTGAGGTGTGCTTCTAGGACTAGTGGCGGCGTTCGAGGTATTCGATTGGATGGTGCTCAGGTTGTCGGCGGGGGTATTGTGTCTCCTAGTGCATATTTGCTTACGGTGAGCGAGAAAGGGTTTGGCAAAGTAACTTTGTTGGAACATTATTCTGTTCATAAGAGGGGCGGCAAAGGGCTTAGAGCTCATAGAGCCAGTGACAAGATAGGTAAAATAGTGGCAGCCAAGCTGGTAAATAGAGATGAAGGCTATCTGATGATGTTAGCAGCTAGTGGCAATATAGTGCGTATCCCCATGAAACAAGTCTCAGTCCAGAGCAGGAATGGTCGGGGTGTACATTTGATGGTGCTGAGTGACGATGATGAACTAGTTTCAATCGCTACCTTGTAGTGTTCTATGCATGATCAGTGCAAACGAAGTAGACAATGATCGAGTAAGGGGCTACCAATGCACCTACATTCATCAACACAGTTGCCATGCCATCGATTATTGTTCTTCCAGGGCTAATAGCTTTTTGTGGTACCCGAGAACTCCCGTAATATCGCATTATACCCACTTTTCAGCTGGTTTGTTAGGCCTGCAAGGTAGCAAAGGAATCCCCCCTCGGCCTTGTAGATTCTGTGATAACGAGTCAGTCTGTCAGCAAGAGCGGGTTTGAAATATCTGCCTTGTATTTTTCACGACAAGCAACTGACCATCGTTGTAAACCACAAGCATTACATTTTCCGTGGCTACAATTTGGCGTTTCCTTTCCTTGCCAAAGGTTGTAATATTCCGTTTCAAGGAATTTTCTAGTTACTCCGATATCAATATGCTCCCAGGGCAATGTTTCATCAACTGTTCGTCTCCGATTAGCATAGAAGGAGATATCAAGTCCATGCTCTTCAAAAGCGCTAACCCATTTTTGGTGATTGAAATATTCGCTCCAGGCATCAAATTTACATCCCAGTTGCCAAGCACGATAGATAACCTTGCTTAAGCGGCGATCACCCATGGATAAAGCTGCTTCTATTTGGCTGGCTTTGAGGTTGAGCCAAGGAAATTTTATCCCTAGTTGGTTTAATCCTCGTTTCAATATTTCATATTTAGGCAGTAATTTTTCTTCCGTTTCCTGTCCTACCCATTGGCAAGGAGTATGAGGCTTAGGAACCAGAATAGATATACCGATACGCAGTCTGCTTTTTCGGCATAGACGACTTATTTTGGCAATGAGCTCAACAATGCTTTTTATATCATCAAGGGTCTCGCTGGGCAATCCGATCATGAAGTATAGCTTCAGATTTACCCACTCTTTATTTATGGCGGCTAACGTTTCTAACATAACCTGTTCAGGAATATTCTTGTTGATTACACGGCGTAGTCTTTCACTTCCTGCTTCGGGAGCAAAGGTCAAAGTTATTTTGTGCTGTGGTCTTGTTAGTAATTCAGTCAACTCTGGTGTAACCGAATCCAGGCGTAAACTGGGTAGAGATAGGCTAAGGTGCCTCGCATAATACTGACTCGCTAATTTATTGACGAGGACTTCAATATCAGTGTAGCTTCCGGTGTCTAAAGAAAGCAGAGACATCTCATTATATCCACAATATTCTGACAATTCGGCTACAGTTCTCTCTATTTCTTGTTGTGGGCGTTTTCGGACAGGACGGTAGATCATCCCAGCTTGACAAAATCGGCAACCAGCAGTACAACCTCGCTGGATCTCTGTGACTCCATGCTCATGTATCGTCTCAATGTAAGGAAGCACCGGCTTTACAACTGGAGCAGGTAGTTTAGCTATTAATCTGCGCTCGATTCTTGGCTTAGCTTCAGGGAGCGTAGGGATAATGCTACTTACAATGCCATCCTTGTTGTAATGTATTTGATAAAAACGAGGTACATAAACGCCTGGCAATTTGGCCGCTTGTCGCAGCATTTCTTTTTTGTCCTTTCTATATCCGCGGAAGACCTTTAGCAGCTCGACAATTATTTCCTCACCTTCACCGATGACAAACAAATCAATGAAATCAGCCATCGGCTCAGGATTAAGAGCACAGCTACCACCAGCTATTATCAGGGGATGCGAGTCATCCCTGTGATAACTGAATAGTGGAATTTGACCTAAGTCTAAGATGTTAAGTACATTGGTGTAAGTAAGCTCGTAGCCTAGTGAAAAGCCGATAATGTCAAATTCGCTCAGCCTATGTTTTGATTCTAAACTGAAAAGAGGGATGCGGCTTTCCCGCAGGACTAGTTCCATATCAGTCCATGGAGCAAAAACCCTCTCCGCCAAAACATCTGGCTGTTCATTGAGTATGTCATACAAAATAGGTATTGCCAGGTTGGACATGCCAATTTCATAAATTTCGGGATAGCATAAGGCAATTCTAATCGGCGTGGTCTTCCAATTCTTGACTATGCTATTCCACTCACCTCCAGTATAGCGGCCAGGCCTTGAGACTTGCCTAAGAATCGTGTTGAATTCGAGCATCTTGTTGATTTTGTTTTGGGCATTATAGCCTCTGGGCATGTTAAACTTCAAAGTATTTAGTTACATAAGTTGACATATTTACCGTTCTTTGCTAAACTGCGCGTTTGTTGTGTTATACTTGAGGAGTAAGTTAAGTAGTTAGCAAAGACTACCCAAGTGAACTTATGCTATATATAATTAGAACAAGAAAGGTTAATGTACAACCAGCTATCTTTTAAGTAGGTTAGAACATAGGAAGGTCATAGGAGTGCCAACTGTTAATCAGCTTGTCCGCAAGGGGCGCAGGAAACCTGGTAAACGAACCAGAGTTCCGGCGCTGCATTTCAGCTATAATGCTATAAAAGGCAAGACCAGATGGACTCAAGGTTCACCTCAGAAGCGAGGAGTCTGCATTCAGGTTAAGGCTGTTACTCCTAAGAAACCAAATTCGGCGCTACGTAAAGTTGCTTATGTGAGGCTAACTAATGGAATGGAAGTGACCGCCTATATTCCTGGTGAAGGGCACAATTTACAAGAACATTCGGTGGTCTTGATCCGTGGTGGTAGAGTCAAGGATGTTCCTGGAATTGGCTACCACATTATTCGCGGTACCTTGGATACTGAAGGGGTGGCTAATCGGAAGGGGAGTCGTAGCAGATATGGTACTAAGCGGCCTGAGGGTAAATAGGGTGGCATATGCCGAGAAAAAGTAATAAGGTAGTAAAAAGAGAAATTTCTCCTGACGCCAAATACGGAAGTGTTATTGTGTCTAAATTCATCAATAAACTCATGCTGCGTGGGCAGAAAGCCACTGCGGAGCACATTGTTTATGATGCTCTGTCGCTTGCCAGTGAACGAGTAAATAGTAGCCCTGTGGAAGTTTTGGAGCAGGCGATTAGGAATGTCACACCGGCTGTTATGGTTAAGCCGCGGCGTGTCGGTGGAGCTACGTATCAAGTTCCTGTAGAAGTAGAAGAAAATAGAGGGCGTTCGCTTGCAATGAGATGGTTAGTTAGTGCAGCTAGAGCACGCCATGATAAGTCAATGGGGCAAAAGCTAGCTGCCGAGTTGATTGGTGCCATTCAAGATCAAGGTGTAGCGGTTAAGAAGCGTAGCGACGTTCACAAGATGGCTGAAGCTAACAAGGCTTTCGTACATTATCGTTGGTGAGGAGTGGGTGTGTCACGAACTTTTCCTTTAGAAAAGATACGCAATATGGGGATTATCGCCCATATAGACGCTGGTAAAACCACCACCACAGAGAGGGTACTCTACCATACCGGGCGTACCTACAAGATTGGTGGGGTGGACGAAGGCACTGCGGCTATGGATTGGATGCAACAGGAGCGCGAGCGTGGCATTACCATTACTTCGGCAGCCACTACTTGCTATTGGCGGGAGCATCGCATCAACATCATTGATACGCCCGGGCATGTGGATTTCACCGCTGAAGTAGAACGTGCTCTCCGTGTCTTGGATGGTGGCATCGTGATACTTGATGCTTTAGCGGGTGTTGAGGCTCAATCGGAGACAGTGTGGCGTCAGGCGGATAGATATAATGTAGCCAGGCTTTGTTTTCTGAATAAGATGGACAGAGTCGGTGCTGACTTTTATCATGTCGTAAGGATGGTAGAAGAGCGGCTTCAAGCTAAACCATTGCCCATAGAGCTTCCTCTAGGGGTTGAAAATCTCTTCCGGGGAGTTATTGACCTCGTGGAGAATAAAGCTATCACCTTTCCTGACAATCCTGATTTAATGCCTGTAAAGGAAAGTATTCCGGAGAGTGATAGAGCCATAGCGACTGAGTACCGTGAAAAATTAATTGAAAGGTTAGCTGAAAGTGATAATCAGATTATGCAAATGTATCTCGAAGGTCAAGATATTACAGTCTCATTACTAAAGGCTGCTATAAGAAGGGCAACCATAGCTAATCAAGTAGTTCCTGTTCTTTGTGGTAGTGCTTTGCGAGGTAAAGGAATACGTCCTCTGCTTGATGCTGTTGCTGATTATCTCCCTTCGCCTCTGGATATTCCTCCCGTCCCCGCAATGAGACTTAGTGACGGGGCGAGAATTGCTTGTCAGCCTAACGATGAAGGTCCTTTTGCATCGCTGGTTTTTAAAACAGTCTCTGACCCATTTATGGGCAGATTGAGTTATCTCCGTGTGTACTCAGGAAGAGTAAGAGCCGGGGCACAGGTTCTTAACTCCACTAGAGATGAGAGGGAACGGATGGGAAAGCTGTATCTTATGCATGCTAATCGGCGGGAGGAAATCGATGAAGCTGACACTGGCACCATTATAGCTGTTGTTGGACTTAGGAAGACGTTCACTGGTGATACTATTTGTGATATTACCTCTCCCTTGCTCCTTGAGTCTATACGTTTTCCTGAGCCGGTGCTTTCCATGGCAATTGAACCTAAGAGTAAAGCTGATCAGGATAAATTATACGATACCTTGAACAAACTCACAGATGAAGATCCAACGTTTAAGTTTTACCAGGATTCAGAAACCGGTCAAACTATTATCTCGGGCATGGGCGAGCTTCATCTTGAGGTTCTCACGGAGCGTGCCTCTCGTGAATTTGGAGTAAAGGTAAACGTTGGTAGGCCACAAGTAGCTTACAAAGAAACAATAACCATCTCGGTAGAATCGGAAGGGAGATTTATTCGTCAATCTGGTGGTAAAGGGCAATATGGACACGTTTGGCTCAGGCTAGAGCCAGGTGAAAAAGGTAGTGGTTTCGCCTTTTTTAATCAAATCCGAAGTGGGGTTATACCTAGGGAATTCATTTCTGCTATAGAAGCAGGTAGTCGAGCAGCTTTACAAAGTGGAGTATCTGGGTATCCTGTGGTGGATATCAAAGTGATTCTATGTGATGGCAGTTTCCATGAGGTTGATTCTTCTGATTTAGCTTTTAACGTAGCAGCGTCTATTGCGGTGAAGAACGGTATACCTAAGGCTAGGCCCATTCTGCTCGAACCAATCATGAAGGTAGGAATACTCACCCCGGATCAATTTCTAGGGGAGATTTTGGGTGATGTGAATTCGAGAAGAGCTCATATTGAGAGTATTGAGACCCACGAGACACTTTGCATCATTCGCTGCTATGTTCCTTTAGCAGAAACCTTCGGTTTCGCGGGAGATTTAAGGTCACTTAGCCAGGGAAGAGCCAATTACACTATGGAGTTTTGCCGTTACGAAGAATTACCTGACGATTTAGCCAGGCAGCATATGGCTGAAATGGCGGTGAAATAGATGAGCAACCAGAAAGTTCGGGTTAAAATAAAAGGGTTTGACCATAGACTGGTTGATCAGTCGGTAAAACAGATAGTGGATACTGTGGAACGCACTGGAGCTATAGTTGTTGGTCCTATACCTTTGCCTACAAAAATAGAGAAGTTTTGTGTTATTCGCTCCCCAAATATTGACAAAGATTCCAGGGAGCAATTTGAAATTCGCACACATAAGCGATTAATAGATATCCTACAACCTAGCTCTAAAACTATAGACGCTTTAAGTCAACTTAACTTACCCTCTGGAGTGCAAGTGGATATTAAATTGTGATAAACCGATGGCTCAAGGTATTATTGGCAAAAAAGTAGGTATGACGCAGGTTTTTCTGGAGAGTGGCGAAGCCATAGTAGCGACTGCTATCGAAGCTGGTCCGTGTTTTGTCATTCAGGTGAAAGATGAGAGCAAAGATGGATATAATGCTATCCAGCTTGGTTTTGGGAAAGCAAGCCATCTTAATTCGCCTCAATCTGGACACCTCAAAGGTATAGAGAAAGTTCATTATCTTCATGAATTCAAGACCAATGATATTAGCTCATATCAGCCTGGTCAGCGGATAGACGTCGGTTTTCTGAATAAAGGTGATTTAGTAAATGTAAGCGGTTTCTCTAAAGGCAAGGGCTTTGCTGGTGTAGTAAAACGTCATCATTTTGCCGGAGGACCGAAAACGCATGGCCAATCTGACCGTCACCGGGCTCCAGGGTCAATTGGTGCTACTACGTTTCCAGGCAGGGTGTTTAAAGGGAAGCGTATGGCTGGACATATGGGAGCGAAGAAAGTGACTCTGCCTAATGTCAAGGTCATCGAAGTTGATTCCAACCACAACCTGCTTTTGTTAAAAGGTGGTGTACCTGGGGCTAACAAGGGATTACTGTTTATTGAGAAAGTAGGGAGGTTGTAAGTGCAAGTCTCGGTTTACAATTTATCTGGTGAGGTTGTTACACAGCTAGAGGTTAGCGATGATATTTTTGACCTTCCTTTCAATGATGCGGTAGTTCATCAAGCTTTAGTAAGGCAATTAGCCAATAAGCGTCAAGGCACTGCATCCACGAAAACAAGGAGGGCAGTTCGTGGAAGCACGAGGAAAGCTTATTTCCAAAAACATACAGGACGGGCAAGGAGAGGAACTTTGAGGTCACCGCTTCTCGTGGGGGGAGGAATAGTTTTTGGGCCCCACCCTCGCTCATATTACCAGGCTATGCCTAAGAAAATGAGGCGTCTAGCTCTAAAGTGTGTTCTTTCTGCCAAAGTCAGAGAGGGCAATATGAAGGTAGTGGAAAAGTTTACTTTTGACAGGCCGGGAACGAAGGAAATGACTAACATCTTGTCGGCGTTTGAGATCGATTCTTCAGTGTTAATTGTCACTGCTGATTCTACTCCAAATGTAGTTAGGTCAGCTAGTAATTTGGCTAGTGTAGATGTTTTGCCTTCGGCTTTGATTAATATAGCTGATTTGCTTTCCCATCAAGAGCTAATGGTTACCATTCCTGCAATACATAAAATTGAGCAAATTTGGGGAAGAAAGGTGATTAAGCATGCATCCTTATGAAGTTTTACGACGTCCCATAATCTCGGAGAAAGCTACATTGCTGCAGGAGAGAAAGAAGTACGTCTTTGAAGTGGCTAAAGAAACTAATAAGGCTCAAATCAAACAAGCAGTTGAGCTGGCATTTAAAGTAAAAGTATCTAAAGTAAACGTGATAACCACACCTGGGAAGACGAAGAGAATGGGCAAGAGAGAAGTGACAAGTTCACCATGGAAAAAGGCAGTAATTACTCTGGGACCAGGTGATAAGATCAGTTTCTTTGAAGGTGTTTAAAGGGAGTTAATCGTGGGCTCGGTAGTAAAGTGGAGAAAAAAGAAGATGTCCAGACATCATCATCGGAAGCTCCTTAAGAAAACTCGATGGATGAGGAAACATCCCTAGATATAAATTGGAGGTAATTTGTGGCATTAAAAAGTTACAAGCCAACTTCTCCTGGTCGGAGAAGTATGGTCAAAGCTAGTTTTGAGGAAATAACTAAGACAGTTCCTGAAAAATCATTGCTGTTACCATTGAGGAAGAAAGGGGGACGCAATAGTCGCGGTGTAATAACAGTACGTCACCGTGGTGGTGGGGCCAAACGAAAGCTTAGAATCATCGATTTTAAGAGGGATAAAGTTGGCGTTCCTGGTAAAGTAGCTGCAATCGAATATGATCCTAATCGTTCAGCTCGGATCGCATTAATTTATTATGCTGATGGAGAAAAACGTTATATTCTCGCTCCCTTAGGTCTTCAGGTGGGAGATGTTGTGGAGGCGGGAGAAGAAGTTGACATAAGACTTGGCAATGCCTTACCTATTAGTTTGATTCCTACAGGCACATCAGTCCATAATATTGAATTTGAGCCTGGTAGAGGTGGTGGGCTTGTTCACAGCGCCGGGACTGCTGCTCAAATATTGAGCAAAGAAGATAAATATGTCACACTTCGGTTGCCCTCAGGTGAATTACGGAAATTTCATCACAGGTGTTGGGCTACTGTTGGACAAGTGGGTAACGTTGAGCATGAGAATTTGGTGCTGGGTAAGGCAGGGTGTCGAAGGTGGTTGGGATTCCGTCCTACAGTTCGTGGTTCTGCTATGACTCCAAGAGATCATCCTCATGGAGGGGGTGAGGGTAGAACCCCTCGAGGGATGCCTCCTAAAACACCTTGGGGAAAGCTGGCACTGGGGCCAAAGACACGCCGTAATAAGAAATCGGATAAAATGATTATTAAGCGAAGGAAGTGAAATGTCGAGGTCACGTAAGAAAGGTCCTTATTGCGATGCTAAATTGCTTAGGAAAATAGAGTTGCTGAATAATTCGGGGGAGAAGACGGTAATAAAGACTTGGGCTCGTGCTTCCACCGTCCTTCCTCAAATGATAGGGCACACTATTGCTGTTCATAATGGGCGAAGACACGTACCTATTTTTATTACCGAAGGTATGGTTGGACATAAGTTGGCAGAATTTGCTCCTACCAGAACGTTTAGGGGGCATGTTACAAGGGCTAAAGTAACTGTACAGGCAAGGAAGTAACTGAATGAAGGTAAAGGCGGTAGCTAAAGACGTTGGTATCTCACCCCAAAAGGTTCGTTTAGTGGCGGATATAGTTGGAGGTAGAAAAATTGATGAGGCATTAACAATGCTTAGTTTTCTACCTACTCCAGCAGCTAAGGCTGTAGCCAAGGTGATTAAATCAGCGGCAGCTAATGCTGAAAATAATTTTGAAATGTCGCCTGCTGGCCTCAGGATTAGTGAGATTTTTTGTGATAAAGGGCATACTTTGAAGAGATTTCGACCACAAGCGAGAGGGAGAGTAAACCCCATTTTAAAACGAGCCAGCCATATTACGGTGTTTATTGCAGAGGAGGAAAGTTAACCTTGGGACAAAAAGTCGACCCACGTGGTTTCAGGCTGGCCATTAGTCGAGGCTGGGAGGCTAAGTGGTTTGCTGAAAAGGACTATGGCCGCTTCTTGCAAGAGGATTTAAGATTGCGCAAGGTTATAGCGCAGAGATGCCGTGATAGTGGTGTTTCTTTGGTGGAAGTCGCGCGACTTGGGGACGAGATATATTTAACCATTTATGCCGTTCACCCAGGTATCTTGATTGGTAGGGGGGGGCAAAATATAGAAATATTAAAGAAAGAATTGCAGAGAATTAGCAGTGGGGAAGTTAGATTGACTATTCGAGAAGTTGAGCGTCCGGAGCTTGAAGCTTGTCCTGTAGCTCAAAATATAGCTGACCGTATTGAAAACAGAATTCCATTCCGCCGGGTAATGAAGCAGGCAGCTTTTAGAACTTTAGAGGCAGGTGCAAAAGGGATAAAGATAAAATGTAGTGGCAGGCTTGGTGGACGCGAGATCGCTCGATCTGAGACTTTACATCAGGGCCAGATGCCGTTGCATAAGTTATCTGCTGATATAAGCTATGGTTTTGTTGAAGCTCGTACAGCAATGGGGCGTATCGGAGTCAAGACATGGATCTATCGAGGCGACATTCCTGAGGAGGTGATGAAGGAAAGTGTTACAACCGAAACGGGTTAAATATCGTAAAGTCCAGAGAGGCCACTTGAGAGGGAAAGCCACTAGTGGTAATACTGTGGTCTTTGGCGATTTTGGGTTGAGGGCTGAGGAGTCTGTCTGGCTAACAGCGAGGCAGATAGAGGCTGCGAGGCGTGTTTTGGTGCGCTATATACGCCGCGGTGGCAAATTATGGCTACGCATTTTCCCAGATAAGGTCGTAACTAAGAAGCCGGCAGAGACAAGGATGGGAGGAGGCAAAGGTTCTCCTGACCACTGGGTAGCTGTGACTAAGAGAGGTAAAGTTCTTTTTGAGCTAGGGGGCATAAGCGAAAACTTAGCTCGCGAAGCAATGCACTTGGCTTCTTACAAGCTACCCATCGCTACCAGCTTTATTACAAAGGGAGAGACGAAAGTTGAAGGCTAGTGAAATCCGTGCTCTTGGCGATGAAGAACTGTTAAAGCAATTAGAAGAGGCTCATGAAGAGCTGTTTAATCTTCGTTTCCGTCTAGCCACTCGGCAGCTTGGCAATCATCGTGAGGTCCCTCGAGTTAAGAAGAAGATTAGCAGACTTAAGACCATTCTTCGTGAAAGAGAACTTGGCATATGACGAGTCAGTTAGGAAAAAGGAAAATTAGAACTGGAGTAGTGGTGGGTGACAAAATGAATAAAACTGTTGTGGTAGCTGTAGAGACGGTGAGACGACATCGACTATATAAGAAACTGGTAAAACGCATGAAAAAATACAAAGTTCATGACGAAGATAATGCTTTTAAGGTTGGAGACAAGGTAAAAATTATGGAGACGCGCCCTCTGTCTAAGGGAAAAAGATGGCGAGTGACAGAGCTCGTATCGAGACCAATAGGGGTACAAGTAGATGATTCAAACCAACAGCAGAGTTAAAGTAGCTGATAATACAGGAGCTAGGCAGATCATGTGTATCAATGTGCCTGGTGGCACTAGAAGAAGGTATGCTCACATTGGTGATATTATTGTAGCTTCGGTGAAACGAGCTATACCGCATGGTATGGTGAAACAAGGCGAAATAGTACGAGCTGTGATTGTTCGTGTGGCTAAACCTTACCGTCGCATAGACGGTTCTTATATTAAGTTTGATGAGAATGCTGCAGTAATTCTTGGCGATAAGAATAATCCTAAAGGAAGCCGTATCTTCGGTCCGGTGGCTAGAGAACTACGAGATAAGAACTTTGCTAAAATAATTTCGTTAGCTCCAGAGGTTGTATAAGATGAAGATAAGGAGAAACGATACTGTTGTTGTTATTGCTGGCAAAGGGAAAGGTGCAAAAGGGAAAGTTCGCAAAGTTCTTCCTGAGGAGAATAAAGTTGTGGTGGAAGGAGTCAATCTGATTAAACGTCATTCTAAAACCCAAGGTGCAGCTCGACAGGCGGGCATAATAGAGCTTGAAGCTCCGCTCCACTGTTCTAATGTAATGTTACTTTGCGATAAATGTGGTAAACCGGTGCGCGTTGGTTTTCGCTTTCTAGATGATGGTAAGAAGGTGCGAATTTGCCGTTCTTGTAATGAGGTGATTGATTAATATACTAAACATGGCTCGACTAAGGGAGAAATACCTAAAGGAAGTAGTTCCTCAGCTTAAGGAAAAATTTGGTTACAGCAATATGATGCAAGTGCCTAAGTTAGAGAAAATTGTCTTGAGCATCGGTTTGGGAGAGGCGGTACAGGACCCTAAGGCACTTGAATCAGCTGAAAAGGATTTGACAGCAATTTCGGGGCAAAAGCCTGTGGTTACACAGGCAAAGAAATCTATCGCCTCATTTAAATTGAGAGCTGGTATGCCCATTGGTCTGATGGTCACGTTGCGTGGTACTCGAATGTACGATTTCCTGGACAAATTAATCAATATAACCTTGCCACGGTTTCGTGACTTTCAAGGGGTATCGAGAACTTCTTTTGATAATCGTGGAAATTATAATTTAGGTATGAGGGAGCAAATAGTTTTCCCCGAAATTGAATATGATAAAGTGGATAAGATCCGTGGACTCCAGGTGACCATAGTGACTACTGCCAATGCGGACGAAGAAGCAATGAGCCTATTGGAATTCTTAGGCATGCCTTTTAGGAGTAGGAGTGATGGCTAAAGTAGCTAGGATCGTGAAGTCGAAACGTTCGCCGAAATACAAGGTTCAGCAACGTAATCGCTGCGAATTATGTGGACGCCCACGTGCTTATATGCGTAAATTTGGCTTGTGCCGCATTTGTTTTCGAAAACTGGCACTAACCGGGCAAATCCCCGGAGTGAGAAAGTCGAGTTGGTGAGGACTGCACTATGATGGTAGGCACTGACCCAATCGCTGATATGTTGACTCGAATCCGCAACGCCATTATGGCGAAGCATGATAGCGTTGTCATACCCTCCTCTAAAATAAAATTATCCATAGCTGAGGTTCTTAAGGATAAAGGGTTTATTCAGGATTACAAGGTAATTAAGGGTAAGCCACAGTCAACGATAGAAATATATCTCAAGTATATAGAGGGTCAACCAGCGTTGTTGGGATTAGAAAGGGTTAGCAAACCTGGCTTGAGGATTTATGTTGGCAAGGGAGAAATTCCCCGTGTTTATGGAGGACTAGGCATGTCTATTTTATCTACCTCTAAGGGTATTATGACTGGCCAGAAAGCATGGCAGCTTGGGCTGGGAGGTGAGCTTTTACTTTATGTGTGGTAGTTTGGAGGTTATGTAATATGTCTCGCATCGGATTACTTCCTGTTCCCGTGCCTGAAGATGTACAAATAGATATTCAAGGAAACAAAGTAACCGTAAAAGGGAGCAAGGGAGAAATTTATCGTTGCTTTCACCCAGATATCTCTATTAGATTAGAGGAAAGGGATATAGTAGTGTCCCGGCAGAGTAATGATAGATCGCATCGTGCTTTACACGGGCTCACGCGTAGTTTAATCGCTAATATGGTCGAGGGGGTTAGCAAAGGTTTTGAAAAAGCTCTAGAGCTGCAGGGAGTGGGTTATAGGGTGCAAGAAAAGGGTGATAAATTGTTGTTTCAGGTTGGATACAGTCATCCTGTGGAGTTCCAAATTCCCGCTAGTATTTCCGTTTCCGTTGAGGGAACGAACCGTGTTTACATTAAGGGTATTGATAAGGAGGTTGTGGGGGAGGTAGCCGCTGAAATCAGAGCTATACGTCCCGCAGATTGCTATAAAGGAAAGGGAATTAGATATAGTCGAGAGGAAATTCGACTGAAACCTGGTAAGGCTGGTAAGGCAATAAGTGGAGGCTAGCGGATACAATGCTTAAAGCAAATTCAAAAGTGCTTCGACGAGAACGGCATAAGCGGGTAAAGAAGAAAATATCTGGTACAGTCTCTCGCCCTAGGTTATGTGTTTTCCGAAGTTCAGATCACATATATGCACAGATCATAGATGATTATTCGAGGGAAACACTGGTTTCAGCAAGTACTGTTGAGCCCATTGCAAAGGAAAAGCTTGGGAAAGAGGTGAAAACAAAGAAAGCTGAATTTGTAGGTTCGCTGGTTGCCCAAAAAGCAATACACAAAGGTATTACACAAGTAGTTTTTGATAGAGGTGGATATAAGTATCATGGACGAGTCAAAGCTTTAGCCGAGGCTGCCAGGCAAGCTGGATTGGAATTTTAGGGTTACTAGAGTGAAAGTAGTTACTAAGATAATTGGTGAAAAAGCTAAAATTGACCCCTCGGGGTTAGAGATTAACGAGAGGCTACTAGCTATTGACCGTATAACTAAGGTGGTTAAAGGTGGTCGTCGTCTTCGCTACAGGGCTTTGGTGGTGGTTGGTGATAGCAATGGACATGTGGGAGTAGGGTCGAGTAAAGCCACCGGTGTTCCTGAGGCAATTCGCAAAGCTAACACAGCGGCACAAAAGGAATTGATTGAGGTTCCACTTGCGGACAGTACCATTCCTCACGAAGTTCTGGCCAAATTTGGTGCGTCTAAGATTTTACTGAAGCCGGCAGCGCCGGGCGCCGGCTTGATTGCTAACAATACAGTTAAAGCAGTGCTTGAATTGGCAGGTATAGGGGACATTCTTAGCAAATCCTTGGGAAGTTCTAATCGAATTAATACAGCCAGGGCAACAATACTTGCTTTGGCAAGCCTAAGGAAGCCAGAAAAGGTTGTAAAGGACGAGCAAAATGAGACAGGATGAGTTAAGACCGTCAATAGGTGCTAGACATAAAAGGAAGCGTGTTGGGAGGGGGAACGGCAGTGGGCATGGCACCTATTCAGGGAGGGGATGTAAGGGGCAAAAGTCTCGCTCCGGCGGTAAGGTACGTCTTGGCTTTGAGGGTGGGCAATTGCCTCTTATAAAACGATTGCCGGGAAAAAGAGGCTTTATTAATGCCTTCAAAAAGGAATACAGCATTGTGAATGTAGATAAGCTGAACATATTTCCTCCTAGCTCTGAGGTCACCAAGGAAAAGCTTTTTGAGGCAGGCTTAATTGGGTCACTAAAGCATCCTGTTAAGATTTTGGGTACCGGTGATGTGCATCACTCATTGTTTGTGAAAACTGACAAGCTATCTGCTACTGCGCGAAAGAAAATACTATCCGCTGGTGGTGAAGTAAAGGAGATTTAGGTGCAGCGTAGGGAATCTCAGTCACGTCTCATCCAGGCAATGAAAGATATGTTCATGTTGCCAGACTTGAGGCGAAAGCTTCTTTTTACCTTGGGCATTTTAGTGGTTTTTCGATTTGTAGCTCACGTTCCCTTGCCCGGCATTGACGTTGATGCCCTGCGTCAGCTTTTCGAGCAAAACCAACTTTTTGGTATGCTCGACCTATTTAGCGGCGGGGCTATGAGAAGATTCAGCGTTGCTGCTATGGGAGTTTATCCTTACATTACTGCTTCGATAATTATGCAGCTACTAGTCCCGGTCATTCCTAGTCTTCAAGCTATATCTCAACAAGGGGAAGCTGGACAACGGAAGATTAACCGTATTACCCATCTCCTAACAATACCTCTGGCGGGTTTGCAAGGTTATGGTATGCTGGCCATACTGCGGGGACAAGGTATTGTGATGCAGCTTGACCCGCTAACCACTGCCACTGTAGTAATATCAATGACTGCTGGCACTGTGTTTCTCGTCTGGTTGGGTGAATTGATTACTGAGAGGGGTATTGGGAATGGGATATCATTGATAATTTTCGCTGGTATCGTAGCTGGATTACCTGATATGCTGGGGAAAGGTTTCCTATCAATGGAAAACCCTCTGGGGTTAGTTACCTTCCTTATACTTGGTTTGGGTACTCTAGTATTTATAGTGGCGTTCATTGAAGCTCATCGCCGTATCCCTGTGCAGTATGCCCGCACTACCTTTCGTAGCGGGCGCATGTATCGACAATCAGGTTCAACTTATATTCCCCTCAGGGTAAATACAGCGGGGATGATTCCTCTCATTTTTGCTATTGCAGTGGTGACACTTCCGGCAACGATTGCTAGCTATTTTGCCAGTTCGACATCCCCGAATTTTGCTAACACAATAGCGCATGTTTTTAATCCCGGCGCTACCCTTCCATTGGGGTTAGTTTATTGGGGAGTATATTTTCTACTAGTACTGGGCTTCACTTTCTTTTACACCATGATAATATTTGAACAACTAGGTTTGGCTAAGAGATTGCAGGAACAAGGAGGTTTCATTCCGGGAATTCGTCCTGGGAAAGCAACTGCAGCATATTTAGACCATGTTATCCGTCTTATTACGTTCGGTGGTGCTATTTTCTTGGCTTCAGTAGCAATTATGCCTTTCATTGCTAAAGAAATTACTGGCGTCGCTGTATTGACAATTTCCAGCACTGCCCTGCTTATAGTTGTTGGTGTTGCTTTGGACACTATGAAACAGGTGGAAGCTCAATTAACCATGCGGCGATATGAAGGGTTTTTGAGATAAGGATAGGTTAAGTATGTATATTATTCTCTTAGGAGCTCCAGGTGCTGGTAAGGGGACACAAGCGGATATCCTATCCAGTGAATTAAATTTGCCACATGTAGCCTCGGGTGATTTGTTTCGAGAAGCATTGAACAAGGAAACTGAATTGGGCCTGCTAGCTAAATCTTATATGGAGCAAGGCGAATTAGTGCCTGACGAAATAACTATTAAGATGATTTTGCAGAGGATTGAGATGCCCGATTGCATTTCTGGCTGTCTTTTTGATGGTTTTCCACGGACGTTAGCACAAGCTGCGGCATTAGATAAGAGTCTTACCGATGCGGGTAAACATGTTGACAAGGTGGTATATATTAAGGTCTCCGATGAGGAACTTTTGAAGCGGCTCGGAGGGCGATGGCTTTGCCGGAATTGTCAGACTCCATATCATTTACTAACCGCACCACCAAAAGTACCCGGGAAGTGTGATAAATGTGGTGGTGAACTATATCAGCGAGATGATGACAAAGAAGAGACGATAAAAGAACGACTGAGAGTTTTCCTTGCTCAGACTATCCCCATAGTGGATTATTATAGGAATCAAAGTAAGCTTATTGAAGTCAATGGTGACCGAGGGATAGCAGAGGTAGCGAAGGAAATAATATCATTATTAGGAGTGAAGCAAAAAATTTTCAAATGGTAATCGTAAAATCTCCTGAAGAAGTAGCTCTTATGCGCCAAAGTGGTAAAATCCTGGCAGCTGTTTTGCATAGGCTGAGGGAGGAGATAAGGGCAGGAATCAAAACATGCTATTTGGATGAGATTGCAGCTGAGGAGTTAAGGAATAGGAAAGTTAAATCCTCCTTCAAAAATTATCAGGGCTTCCCGGCTAATTTATGTATTTCGGTGAACAATGAAGTAGTTCATGGTATTCCTGGTGAGCGAGTATTAAAGGAGGGAGACATCGTTTCTTTGGACGGAGGGGTTATTTTTGAGGGTTTTCATTCCGATTCAGCTATAACCGTCGGTGTCGGGGAAGTAACTGCGCAAGCTAAAGAACTCATGAGGGTTACCGAAGAGAGCTTGAAAGCGGGCATTGCCCAAGCTAAATCTGGTGCACATGTTGGTGATATTTCAACTGCTATACAAAATTACGTTGAGTCGAGGGGGTTTTCTGTAATTAGGGAGTATACCGGGCATGGAATAGGTCGGAATCTACATGAGGAACCTCAAGTACCTAATTTTACGTTCGGGAAAGGTCCCCTGCTTCGCAAAGGCATGACTATTGCTATTGAGCCTATGGTCAATGCCGGGGATTGGCGTACTGAGCTTGCACCTAATAAGTGGACTGTGTTAACTGCTGATGGAAGTCTCTCGGCACATTTTGAACATACCATTGTTATTACCGATAACGGGGGTGAAATACTCACCAAGTATGGCTAAAAAGGAAAGAATAGAGGTCGAAGGTAAGGTGGTCACATGTTTGCCTAACACCATGTTTCGTGTTGAACTAGCTAACGGTCATATGGTGTTAGCCCATATTTCAGGCAAGATGAGAAAGCATTATATTAAAATACTACCCGGGGATAGGGTATTGGTAGAGCTTTCCCCTTACGATTTGACTAGGGGCAGAGTTACTTACCGGCTTTGAATGGAGTTTCTGTGTGTTTTGACAAGTATCTAATGTTCTCTTATAATGAGTTTTCGTTTTGACGTCAATTTGAGATGAAAGTAAGTTCTTCGGTTAAGCCTCGTTGCGGCAAATGCAAAATTGTTCGACGGAAGGGTGTAATTAGGGTTGTTTGTGTTAATCCAAGACATAAGCAGAGGCAAGGTTAATAGATAATGGCGCGCGTTGCTGGAGTGGACCTTCCCAAAGAAAAGCCGGTTAGTGTAGGGTTACAATATATCTATGGTATTGGATCTACATTAAGCAAGCATATCTTAGCTGCTACTGAGATTGATCCTAGTATTAAAGTCAAGGATCTTACCGAAGAGCAGGTTGTTCGAATTCGCGATATTGTGGATAAGCAATACAAAGTAGAAGGTGGACTTCGAAGAGAAATACAGTCTAACATAAAGCAATTAATTGAAATTGGTTCCTATGGCGGTATCAGACACCGTATGAATTTGCCAGTTCATGGACAAAGGACACGCACTAATGCTCGTACTAAGAGGGGTGCACGAAAGACGGTAGCAGGTAGGGGGCAAAAACGCGGTTTAGGTAAGAAGTAATATGCCGACGACAAAAAAGACCAAAGCAAGAAAAAAAAGAATACGCCGTGGAATCAATGAAGGAAGGGTTTATATTCAGTCTACCTTCAATAATACTATAGTCACTGTGACTGATTCGAAGGGCGACGTTATTTCTTGGGGAAGCGCTGGTAGTGCTGGATTCAAGGGTTCTAGAAAAGGTACTCCTTACGCTGCTCAGTTAGCCGCACAGAGAGCAGCGCGTCAAGCGACAAACAGCGGTTTGCGCCAGGTTGATGTTTATGTTAAAGGACCTGGTAGTGGACGAGAAGCCGCCATTCGCACATTGCAAGCTTCGGGGCTTACTGTTACCAGCATTAGAGATGTAACCCCGATTCCACACAATGGTTGCCGTCCACCTAAAAAGAGGAAGGTGTAGAATGGCGCGTTATACAGGACCCACATGTCGTTTGTGCCGTTATCTTGGTGAAAAGTTAATGCTTAAAGGAGAAAAATGTTTGACTCCAAAGTGTCCTTTGGAGAGAAAGAACAGCCCTCCAGGGGAGCATTCGTTGAACAGGCGACGTCGTAGGATTACAGAACGTGGGCTTCAACTGCGTGAAAAACAAAAAATTCGGTTTAGTTATGGAATTCTTGAGCAGCAATTTCGCAACATCTTCGAGGAAGCGCAAAGAGTTCAAGGCATTACTAGTGAAAATTTGCTAATATTGCTGGAGAGACGGTTGGATAATGTAGTGTATCGATTAGGTTTTGCCAGTTCACGTCCTCAAGCTAGACAGGTAGTTCGGCATGGTCATATGCTTGTTAATGGGACTAAGGTGGACATACCTTCCTATCTAGTGCATGTAGGTGACGTCATTAAATGGCGGGAAGGAAGCACTAAAACCGGATATTATGAAAGACTACTTGAGGAGATTAAGGGAAAGAGTATGCCTAGTTGGCTGAGCTTAGATGAAGAAAATGTGGTAGGTGAAGTTTTGGCATTACCTACTAAGGATGATCTTGATGCTAAATTCGATGGAAAAGTCGTTGTTGAATACTACTCAAGATAATTCAGTTAAGTTGCCTATTCCTGGCGCTAAGTCTGTTGAGACGGTAAACAACTATGGCAAATTTCTTGCTGAGCCGCTAGAGCCAGGATACGGCATCACTTTAGGCAATGCTCTTCGACGTGTGCTCCTTAGCTCCTTGCCTGGGGCTGCGGTAACCTGGGTTAAAATTGAAGGGGTTCAGCATGAGTTTTCTCCACTCCCTTATATCAAGGAAGATGTCATTGAATTTCTGTTAAACGTTAAGCAAATAAGATTTCGACCTCTGTCCTATCAACCTGGTAATCTACTTCTGGATGTAGCTGGGGAAGGGAAAATTTATACTGGTAATATTGAACCGTCAGCAGATTTTGAGATTGCCAATCCTGAACTGTACCTGGCTACATTGGATTCTCCTGAAGCCAAGCTTCGGGTAGAATTTAACGTAGAATTAGGTCGGGGATATTTACCAGCGAGATCTGCCAAAAACTTGCCTTTAGGAGCATTATCGATAGACTCTATATTCACACCGGTGCGCAAGGTCAATTTTTCAGATGAGACTATTAACCCTGGTAGGGAGGGAAGCCCTGAAAGACTTATGTTAGAGGTTTGGACTGATGGTACCATGTCGCCAAGCGAGGCAGTCAGCGAGGCTGCTGATATCTTGATCGGCCAGATTTCCCCATTTAAAGAGCTCATTCCAGTAATAGAGAGAGAACTCGAACCTGTTGCCAAATTGACAGCTGGTGTTGATGTTGATGCCCCCGTAGGGAAATTAGGGTTGTCCACTCGCAGTTGCAATAGTTTGGCCAGAGTTGGAATTTTGACTCTAGGGCAACTTATAGCTAAGAGTAGGCAGGGATTACCACCACTACCTGGGTTAGGAGCGAAATCTCAAAAAGAGGTGTATACATTGCTAGCAAGCTTGGGCTTTGCTGTAGAGGAAAAGGAAAAGAAGAGGAAAAGAAGAGGGAAATAAGAGGATGAGGCATAAAATAGCTGGACGCAGGTTAAGCAGACCGACAGGTCATCGATGGGCACTGTACCGAAATCAAGTAGCCGATTTGTTAACTCATGGAAGGATTATCACTACGGAGGCTAAAGCCAAAGAGATCCGTAGTTTGGCTGAAAAAATGATTACCTTAGGGAAAGATGGTAGTCTTGCTTCGAGACGTCGTGTGTTGACATTTGTTACGGACAAAAAGGTAGTCGAAAAGCTCTTTAATGAGGTTGCTCCAACGTATTCTAGCCGGGTTGGAGGCTATACTCGGTTGATTAAATTGAGACGCCGTGTCGGAGACAATGCTTGCCTGGTACAGGTCCAATTAATTGAATAGTGGCTCTTACAAAATATGTTCTGGTTGTAGAATACGATGGTACAAAGTATTATGGTTTTCAATGGCAACTTGGATTGCCCACTATTCAAGATGAGGTGGAAAAGGCTATCAACAAGTTTTGTGGTCGGAGCAGTCGAGCTATGGCAGCCAGCAGAACCGATGCCGGTGTGCATGCTAAGGGGCAAGTAGTAAGCTTTTGGGCGAGAGAAGGATTATCCACTATGGCGATGATAAAGGCGTTAAATTATTACCTTCCTACAAATATAGTGGTTAAGGCGGCTTGTCGAACTAGCGATGATTTTAATGTCAGGCGAGATGCTTTGAGTAGGGAATATTGCTACTATATCCTGAATACTGAATCGCGGTCTCCATTCAGTGAAGGCTTTGCTTTGCATGTTTCCAGTACGTTGGATACAAACCTGATGAATCAAGCGTGCCAGCTTATTGTTGGCAGCCATGACTTTACATCCTTTGGTACCTCTTTAAATAGTCCAAAGAACGCGGTGCGTAATGTTTACAAAGCAGAGGTTGATAAAAAGCAGCGTTTAATCGTTTTTCGGATAGTAGCTGATTCATTCTTGCCTCACCAAGTACGCAATACCATTGGACTCCTGATTAAGCTGGGATTGGGTAAAATGAGAATCGAGGATCTTAGGAATATTATGGAGGCGAGGATTTTTGGCTTGGCTGGTCCCAGAGCTCCTGCTTATGGTTTGTTCCTGAATAAGGTTAATTATTGTAAACCTCTGGGGGTTCAGCAATGAAGACTCCTAGTCCTAGCTCCACAGAGATTAAGCGAGAGTGGCAGGTCGTTGATGCCACTGGACAGGTTCTGGGTAGATTAGCATCCCAGATAGCTAAACTGTTAATGGGAAAGCATAAACCAATTTATACACCTCATCTTGATACTGGTGATTATGTTATAGTGCTTAATGCTGCCAAGGTGAAGGTTACTGGTAAGAAAGGTAAACAAAAGATTTACTATCGGCATTCTGGTTATCCTGGAGGGTTGAGAGAACTTAGTTTCCAGGAATTATTCTCCAAGCGTCCTACACGGGTAATAGAAATAGCTGTTAAGGGAATGTTACCCAAGAACCGCTTGGGCAAAGCTATGTTTAAGAAACTAAAAGTTTATTCCGGGAATGAGCATCCACATCATGTTCAAGTCACATCAAGGAGATGAAATTCAATGGATGAGCAAGCTTATGTCTGGGGCACGGGAAGGCGTAAATGCGCTATAGCGAGAGTCAGACTTTTCCCTGGTGACGGAAAGATTATTGTCAATGGTAAGCCTTATCAAGAGGTTTTTCCTCGTCTTTTACATCGTCAATTAATAGAAGCCCCTGGTCGAGTTACTGAAACCATGGGCAGCTATGACACTACTATAAAGATAAGAGGCGGCGGTTTGAGTGGGCAGGCTACGGCTATTCAGCACGGCATTGCCCGAGCTCTAGTCAAACAGAACGAGTCATTTAAATCTCTGTTGCGACAGGAAGGGTTGCTCACTCGAGATGCCAGAGTCAAAGAACGTAAGAAATACGGTCTTAAGCGGGCTCGTAAAGCGCCACAATACACTAAGCGCTAACGCGGATAATCCAAACTGTTCCCCTCCACCGAAGTAGAAATAGCTATGTTGACATCATGATACAAATTTAGCTAAAATAACTTGAATGAAGCTACTAGTTATGGGTCTGGGGCAATGTGGTGGCAGAATTGCTGATAGGTTTGCCTGGCTTAACAAGAGAGCCCAAGTTGTACGCAAACTTGACGTAATTGCTGATATCTTCGCTATTAATACAGACATTGCTGATTTAAGTGGACTATCCAACATCAAAGCTGACTACAAACACAGGATTGTTGTGGGAGGGCAAAAGACTGGTGGGCATGGAGTAGGTAAGATAAGTGAACTTGGCGCTGAAATAGCGAGGGAAGACGGCGACAAGATCATAGATGCTGTAAGGGCAGCGGAACGGTTTCCTGAAACTGATGCTTTTCTATTGATTGCCGGTGCTGCCGGGGGCACTGGCTCTGGAGCAATAGGGGTATTAACGCGGTTCCTAAAAGAGCGCTATGTAGGAAAACCAATTTATAATATAATTGTTCTCCCTTTTCGACAGGAAGAAACATCCGAAGCAAGAACGATTTACAATACTGCTATTTGCCTTAAATCGGTATATTTAATAGCTGACGCCATAATTCTTGTTGATAACCAGAGGTATATCAGGAAGGATTCCTCAATTTCAGAAAACCTGGCGAGGATTAATGCCCGGATAGTTGAGCCATTTTACAATCTACTTTGTGCTGGTGAGGAGACGAAGCCAAAGTATATTGGATCAAAGGTGCTCGACGCTGGAGATATAATACAGACTCTTGCAGGGTGGACAGCAATTGGGGTAGGTAAATCGCTAATTCGGCGGAGGAAATTGCCGCTCAAGGACAAAGCTCACTTCAAGGACAAGATGACTGAAACCAACAAGGGAGTCCATGCAATGGATAGGGCTCTAAGTGAACTGTCGCTCACATGTGACCCTAGAAGTGCGAGGAGAGCTCTTTACCTTCTCTCCGCACCAGCTGGAGAGATGAATATGGACGTAATGAAAGAGCTTGGAGACAATTTGAGGGCGGTAGCCCCGAATGCCTTGATACGAAGTGGGGATTATCCTAGGCAAAAAAGGGCAGTAGATGTTTCTGTAGTTCTGTCTGATTTTGACGCTCTAGGAAAGGTGACAAACTACTTCACCAAAGCAATTGACTTGATCACGGCTATGAAAGCGAGACAGGGATTACAGTATGCTAATAGAGAAGTTGAAGAAATCTTCAGTGATATTCCTGTGCTGTTGTAATTACGAAATAGCTGATATATTAGCTTCCCCGTAGTAGATGGAGACATAGCAAGAAGGCAGGTTTTTCCCTAGCCTTTGCTCTTAGTAAAGATTTGCCATGTACGCTCTATACCTTCATTTCGAGATTTCCAGGCTTGTTGTTCTGCCTCCTCACGGATTTTTAACGCTTGAGCTATGTTTTCCTCAGAGATTCTGCTGGCTTGCTGCTCTGCCTCTTCGTGAGCTTTCAATGCCTGTGCTATAGTTTCTTCATAAGACTTTGCAGCTTGTTGCTTAGTCGCTTCACGCGTTTTCAATGCCTGTGCTATATTTTCCTCACAAGCCTGCGCAGCTTGTTGCTTAGCTCCTTCATAGACCTTTTCTATCTGTCGTTCTTGTTGCTTATACGCCTCTTGTACCTGACGTTCAGCATCCATGTAGGCCGCGTAAGCCATCATTGCTCGTTGCTGAATTTCAGTAAGGGATTCTATGGCTTGCTTGGGTTTCTTAGAAACTTTCTTCACTTGCTGTTCAGTTTTTCCTTCGTCTATATCAGTATCGGGAAATTGCTCTTCCTGACTCAACATAATATACCTCCTTTTCCTATTACATCTTTCCTCTTAATACATTTACTCGCCGTTTACGCAGGTTTACCCAAGGATACAAGTCCTGAACACAAACAAGTCCGCTTCAATTGTCTGTATAGCCTCGCTTTTGCTTAGTCTTGCTCCACATCTTCTTCTTCGTCTGCTGCCAGCCCAATCTGTTCAACTTCTTCAACATATTTATCTTTATTGGCAGCATACATTTTGGCGAGCAGGTTCAAACGTGCCTCGATTTCCTTGCTGGGCTCTACTGGCTTCTTCTCTTCTTCTTCCTCGCTGATTTCATCTTTACTTATTGCTTCCTCAAACACCTTTGCTGGCTCCTCAGTAACTTCCTTAGCTTGTTGGCTTTCTTTTCCGGCCTCGCCTATCAGCTCCTCAAATATTTGTACTGATGCTATTGCAGCCCTCCTGGCTGATTTACTTGTTTCCACAGCTCTATTAACTACCTCTTCGAATGTCTTTATTGAGGCAATAACAGCTTTGCTGGCTTCTTCAGTAGATTTTCTAATGGTTTTGCTAGCCGCTTCAGCTATTTCTTCACCTTTATTTATAGCGGCCTGGGATGCTCTTTTCGTTTCTTCAGCGGTCTCCTTAGCCATTTGGCCTGCTTCGTCAACTTTGCTTATTGCCTTTTGAGAAGCTTTCTTTGCTTCTTCAGTGTCCTCCAGGATGCCTCGGCTTATTTGTTCAGCCTCGTTTATTACTTGCCTAGCGACCCCCTTAGCTTCCTCGGCAGCTTCCTCAGCCCTTCGCATCGCTTCTCGGGACGTTTTTGCCGCCGTTTCGACAGTCTCTATAACTGATTTGATTAATTGTTCAGCCTTACCTTCTGTTTCCTGAGATGCTCTTTTCGCTTCTTCAGCAGCTTGCTTGGCTGCCTGGCTTATCTTCTCAGCTTTGCTCGTTGCTTCCTGAGACAGTTTCTTTGCCTCCTCAGCCGCTTCCTTGGCTCCTTGGCTCATCTTCTCGGCTCTAGTCATCGCTTCGTAAGACACCCTTTTTGCCTCTTCAGCCGCTCCCCAAGCTACCTGGCTTATTTCTTCAGCTTTGCTTGTTGCTTCCTGAGACAGTTTCTTTGCCTCTTGAGCCGCTTCCTGGGCTGATTGGCTTATCTTCTCAGCTCTAGTCATCGTTTCGTGAGACACCCTTTTTGCCTCTTCAGCCGCTCCCCAAGCTACCTGGCTTATTTCTTCAGCTTTACCGATTGCTTTTTGCGATGCTCTTGCTGTCGCCGTGGTAGTCTCCATGGCTGTTTTGCTTATCTTATCAGCTCTGCCCATGGCCTCTTGAAACACCCTCGATGCTGCTTGTGTAGCCTCCATAGCTGTTTTACTTACTTCGTCAGCTCTGCTTATTGCCTCTTCAAATGTCCTTCGCGACGCCTCCGTAGCCTCCGTGGCTAGCCTAATTGATGCCTCGGCCTTGCTTATTGTTTCTTGCGATGCTTTTATTGGTATTTCAGCAGCCTCTCTGGCTTCTTGACTTATCTTTTCAGCTTTGGTTGCCGCTTTCTGTGATGTCTTTTTCGCTTTTTCAGCAACCTCTATTGCTGCACGACTTACTTCCTCAGTCCTACCTATTGCTTCTCGAGATGCCTCCTCTGCTTTGTTAGCAACTTCGATGGCTGCACGGCTTATTTCTTCAGCACTGCTTATTCTTTCTTGGGATGCCTTTAGCAATGCTTCGGTATCATCCTTGGCTGATTGGGCTGATGTTTCAATCCTGCTTGCTGTTTCTTCAAGTGTCTTCGCTGATGCCTGGGCTTTGCTTATTGCTTCTTGGGCTGCCTTTATTGATTCTTGGGCAGCCTCCATAGTTGCCTGACTAATTTTTTCAACTTTGCTTATAGCGTCGCGAGAGGCTCTCTTTGCTTCCTTAACAGCCTGTATGGCTGCCTGGCTAATTTCCTCAGCTCTGCTTATGGCATCTTGGGAAGCTCTTGCAGATTGTTCTGCAGCTCTCCTTGCTTCCTGGCTAAGCTTGCCAGCTCGACTTACTGCTTGCTCAAGTGTCTCAATATTAGGTTCCATATGCTTTCATAATCTTGGGGAATCTCACCCCGGATTATAATTCTTTTGCCGCTCTGGGGTTAATGCATATTGGCATTCTACACCTATAGTGGGCCATTGTGGATTCGAACCACAGACCCCGGTCTTATCAGGACCGTGCTCTAACCAACTGAGCTAATGGCCCTTTATTGAATAAATATATCCTTCATGGCTACATAGTGTCAATTACTTATATCCTTGTATTAATAATTTTTAGTATTATACAATTAACTCTTTTATTGGTTGGCCGGTATACTGTTGAAAACTAGGAGGGAACATAATTATGGTAGTAAATTGGATTGAGGCAATTAAGGTTGCAGGATTGGGATTTGGCACTGTCTTTATCGTTTTGATTATCCTTTGGCTGGTGACTTCTGGCATGGGAATAATATCCCAAAAAACACAAAAGAAACAGGAGAATGAGCCGGAGAAATGAGCTTATGGTAAGACTTGAATTGGAAGACGAGCTATGTTTGGTATAGGGGAGAGCTTAGCTTCCTTCAGTTACCAGCAGTTAATAATGCTCGTCATCGGCGGGTTATTCATTTACGCTGGCATAGCTAAGAAATGGGAGCCGCTGATTTTGGTGCCCATTGGTTTTGGGATTATTATGGGCAATTTACCTTTAGGCTATGGGGTCATGGGCTTCCAAATGCCCGACGGTACTATTGTGGGTTATCTACCACCTCACTGGGTGGAATTAATAGGGCAGGGTGGAGAGCCAATCGGATTTCTATCCCGTATTTTCCAGTATGGTTTTGGGTGGGAGATTATCCCTATTCTTATGTTTCTCGGGTTAGGTGCCATGACCGACTTTGGTCCTCTTATTGCCCGGCCTATCTATTTCTTACTGGGGGCGGCAGCCCAATTAGGCGTCTATGCCGCCTTGTTCGTAGCTATAGCATTAGGATTTACTCTTCCTGAGGCCTGCAGCATAGGAATCATAGGTGGTGCTGACGGTCCAACCACGGTTTATCTCACCCAGACGCTGGCCCCTTATCTTATGGGGTTTACCGCTATAAGTGCTTATGTTTACATGGCTATGGTGCCATTAATCCAACCCCCGGTCATTAGAGCTATGACTACCAAAAAGGAACGAGCAATATATATGGCGCCGCAATTAAGGTCGGTTTCTACTCTCGAAAAGATAGCTTTCCCGATATATACTACTGTCATCGTTGGACTTCTAGTCCCTTCAGCATTACCACTCATCGGGACATTCATGCTGGGTAATCTTCTTTCAGTCACTGGCGTTACTGATAGGTTGTCCAATTCATTAGCTACCGGCTTCGTGGATATAGTAACTATTTTCCTTGGTTTCTGTGTGGGTGCCTACGTATCAGCTCAATCCTTCCTACATCCTGGACCATTGTTAGTGTTTGCTATTGGTATATTTGCCTTCACCCTGGCTACTGCTGGAGGTGTGGTTTTTGCTAAATTGATGAATTTGGTACTTAAGACGAAGATAAATCCCATGATTGGGGCTGCTGGTGTTTCAGCCGTGCCTATGTCAGCTAGAGTCGTTCAGAGAATGGGGCAAAAAGCTAATCCTAGAAACTTCTTACTAATGCATGCCATGGGGCCCAATGTAGCTGGTGTCATTGGCACGGCTGCCGCCGCTGGGGTGTTTATAAGCTTATTTGGTTACTAATTTGCTTCTTTTCTTCCCACAAGCGGGATAAGATTTGTCTGATGACAGCATAACTAAAGCCACGATAACTAAGATAGCTGGATAGGCGTCTATAGAAGTCCAAGTAATTTAACTCACCCAGGGTATGCATCCGACTGGAACCTAGCTTATAAGCATTGGCTTCATCATCTATGTCCTGAGTTACTTGTTCGATAACTTCCGGAGCTATCTTTTTATCCTTCAATTCCTTTATTATTAATCTTTTACTCCTAGGCTTGAAAGATAAACGATTACTCTTCCAAAACTGTGCGAAAGCAACATCGTCAATCAAATTTTGCTCCTTAAGTTTCGCGATTGTTTTCTCCACTACTTCGCTATCAAAACTGCGCCGTTTCAGGCATTGCCTTATCTCAGCTTCACTGCGGGGGCGGTAACTAAGATACCGATAAGCTGAATCAAGGCAGCGCTGAAGAGTATCATTATTGCCTACCATGTAAGCCTTTCTAGCTAGACAAGCTCTGCATTAGAAGTTTCCGAGCTTCATTAAGTGGAAGTATCTAAAGAGGCATTTGCAGCTCTAATCTCACGTTCCAGTTGTGAAGCGACCTCAGGATGTTGGGTCAAGTAGTCCTTAGCATTCTCCCTTCCTTGTCCCAATTTTGTGTCGCCATAATTGAAGAACGCACCAAGTTTCTTTATTATGCCTGTGGCTACTCCAATGTCGAGTAACCCTCCCTCCTTGCTTATCCCATGGTTGAACATTATATCGAATTCGGTGTTACGAAATGGGGGAGATACCTTGTTCTTAACCACTCTAGCTCTGACACGTGTGCCAATTATCTCTGTGCCTTGCTTAATGGCATCGCCTCTCCTTAAGTCTATCCTTACTGAGCTATAGAATTTCAGTGCTCTTCCCCCTGGTGTTATCTCTGGGTTGCCAAAGATGATGCCTACTTTTTCACGTAATTGATTGATAAATACCACTGCTGTTTTCGATTTACTGATAGCAGCGACTAATTTCCTTAGCGCTTGAGACATCAAGCGGGCTTGCAAGCCAACATGGGCATCGCCCATCTCACCTTCTATCTCTGCTCTAGGCACCAATGCGGCTACGCTATCAATAACTATTACATCTATGGCGCCACTTCTTACCAGAGTCTCAGTGATTTCCAGGGCTTCCTCGCCGGTATCAGGTTGGGAGATAAGCAAGTCATCAAGCTGTACGCCACAATTGTTAGCATATGTAGGGTCAAGTGCGTGCTCAGCATCTACATACGCAGCAGTGCCACCAGCCTTTTGAGCTTCGGCAATTATATGTTGGGCAAGAGTGGTTTTACCTGAGCCTTCGGAACCAAAGATTTCAACAACACGTCCTTTAGGTATGCCGCCAACACCTAGGGCCAAATCGAGAGCTATCGCACCAGTTGAGATAGTTTCCACAGGTACTCCAGCAGAAGCTTTGCCTAATTTCATAATCGAGCCCTTGCCGAATTGCCTTTCAATTTGCTCGATGGCTAATTCTATGGTCTTTTCCCGCTCTGTCGACATTTCAGCGGTATTATGACATGGAACATCAGGCAACGCAATAACAAGCCAAGGGGTAGAATATAGTGTAGTGGATGAGGTAATATTGATGCAACGGAAGCATGGAAGAAAAATTAGATTTGAAATGGGATGATGACCATGTAGTGCCGCCGATAATACATCCCGACCTAGAGTTCTTATTTCGACAAACACCCCGCCTGATCATTCAAGACGTAGCTGCTAAAGAAGGTGAATATATATTAGATGTAGGATGTGGTAGAGCTGTTGATGCCGCTGAGTTAGCGAACAATGGGGCTATAGCTATCGGTCTTGAGCCTTCTAGAGTAATGCTAGGTCGAGCTAAGGAGCACCTTGCTCAAGCTGACACGACAGTAGCTTTATTGCAGGGTATGGGAGAGACTCTACCATTCAAGTCATGCTTCTTCGATAAAGTTATGTGCAAAGGAGCACTGGACCACTTCATGTCACCAAGTAAAACCATGGAAGAAATTTCCAGAGTGCTTAAGCCCGAAGGGGAGATGATAATTGCCATAGCCAATTTCGAGAGTCTTGGTTTTCGTATAGGGAAAAAGGTTACCAGGTTAAAAGTGGTTTTTGGGGCGAAAGCTGAAGAGCAAATAACTCCCTGGGTTTTACCTGTTGACCATACATATAAGTTCGATTATCAATCACTCTACAATTTGGTGAAGGCCAACTTTCAAATAAAGAGCATCAAAGGAATATCTCTGTTATGGGGTATGCCCTGGTGGGGCAGCATTCTTTCCAAGCTTCCGAAGCCAATCTGCTATGGTATTCTGGGAGCTTTAGACAAGGCAGCTCGTTTGTTTCCTTCGTTAGCAGATATTATTGTAGTGAAGGGTGTCCCTTTTTCCGAGTGTAAATGACAATGCTCTTGGGGATGATCAGGTTAAGGAAACCCTCCAGCCAGCGCCGAGCCTTATGCTTGTTGTCTATATCAATCGTCAGGAACTTATGGTATAAGGAAGGGAGCGAGGCATTTTCCCTTTTGATTCCGAAAAGGCAGCGAAGTATCCAGTAAAACGAATGTAGAGCGTGGTTGCGGCGGATAGCATAGATATTAAGTCCACTGGAGTGCAAGAGAGCAGTAATTTGTCGAGACTTATATTTCCTTATGTGCCCTCCCGGAAAACCGTAGTAATCCTTGGAAAGCATCCAGCAGATAGACTCGGCAAGATAATGCGGCACACTGACTCCCATTGCACCATCACTATCCAATACTCTAGTCAGCTCTCTGACTGCTTGTCGGTCTTGAGGTATATGCTCTAAAACTTCAGAGCATATAATCCTATTGAAAGCACCATCCTTGAAGGGAAGACTCGTTATATCGGCTTGCAGTAGATGGCTATTACTGTTTACCTCACCTTTTTGCTTTAATAGAGCCAGAGTGTATTTATTTTTTTCGAGGCTCTCCAAATCAGTATCAAAAGCGATAATGGTGGAGTGATTTCGCTTAGATGCTACCCAGGAGTGTCTTCCCTCACCGCAACCAGCATCTAGTAACCAATCACCATCTCTCAACCCCAACAAGTCAAGTCCTACAGTGACCATTGCGCTACAATAACTCCTGGTATACCTTCACAGTTTTGTTGGCTGCCTGCTCCCAGCTAAATTCTTGCTGTACCCTCCTCCTTCCTGCCTCTCCCAGCTCCTGTTGTAATTGTTTATCTTTGAGCAGACGCTTGATTGCTTCAGCCAAAGGTCCAGGTTCTCCTGGTGGGACAAGTATGCCAGCGTTCCCCACTACTTCAGGGAGAGCTCCACCGGAACTGGCTATTACCGGAACGCCGCAAGCCATCGCTTCGGACGCAGGGAACCCAAAACCTTCGTAAAGAGAAGGTACCACGGCTATTTCTGCCCTTGAATATTGTCTGACTAACTCTTCTTTGGTCAGTCGCCCGGTGAAGCTAACTAACCCATCCACTCCGAATTTTTCCAACATACGCAAAGAATAGGAAGGTGGTGGTGGCTCTACCGAGTCCCCATATGGCACACGTTGCCACGGGTCATCTACAATATTTAACCTTATTCCATCATCCGCTAATAACTGCAGCGCTTTCAAGAGGTAAATAACCCCTTTCTTCCTATCATCGGTATTCCCAACCATAATTAAGCCATTTCTATTGTCAGTTTCTCCCTCAATTGGCTTAAAGATGTCGGTATCTGTACCGTTATAGACCACTCTCAATTTATCCGGATTTACCTTAAATGACCTCTCAATTTCCTTAGCCGAACTCTGGGATACTGTAATTACTCTGTCCAGGCGTCGGGCAACAAAAGCCTGCATGTGGGTGAGAAGATAGAACATGTGGACTCCCCACTTACTTCGCAAGCTATCAGCTTGTTCTAAATCAGCCCGTTTATCTATAGTAAGCGGGTGGTGGATAGTAGCAATGACTGGTATCCCCAAATTTTTCATTAAGAGAAGCGCATAACCAAGCCCTTGATTGTCATGTATGATATCGAATTTCCGTGATTTACAAAGCTCTTTGACCTTGGCGTAGGCTCTTACACTGAATGCCAGTGGGTCACTAAATATGCCATATTTGGTGGTGAATAATTCACCAAAATCGGTCAGGCTTCGACATTTGAGAAAGTTTTCCTTAAACGAGGTATCTCGATAATATATGCTTGAAGTTTTGAGGCGGTGCAAGGCAATCCCTTCGCTTAATTCGGGAAATGGCTGACTACTGATTACGTCCACTTGATGTCCCATGCGCTGTAATTCACGAGCTAGATAATAGATATAGATGCCTTGACCACCACTGTAAGGATTCCCCCTGTAAGTAAGGAGGCAAATCTTCATCTTCCTCATAACTGTTGATGATAAAAAAGTTAATATAATAATGAAACTCGGTGATTTTAACATAGTTATGTCATAAAAAATAGACTATTGTATTCAATTTTCCAGATTTTATGCGTTCTGGCAGCTCTTACGTGTCTATCCCTTTACAGGTATTACTTTTTCAAACTATAATTGCCTCCGTATTTTGTTATGCAGACTGAAGTGACTCTTATCCTGAACAAGATGTCTTCGCTGTTGGCCCATCAAGGATATCAAAGCTACGCGGTGGGAGGTCTTATTCGTGATTGGTTTTTAGGTAAAGAGACCAATGACCTCGATATTGCTGTAAATGGTAGTGCGATAGACATAGCCCATGAAGTAGCCAGAGCCCTGAAAGGCAAATTTGTGCTACTAGACGATGTCAATGGGATAGCCAGGGTGGTGGTAAGTGAAGGTGAACAAATATGGTATGTTGATCTGTCTTCCTTCTCGGATGATGTTGAGTCTGACCTTGCGCGTCGTGATTTCACCATAAACGCTATGGCTGCTGAGCTTAAGCAATTCGTCAACGTGGTGAGCCGAAGTCCCAAGCAGAATCAAGGAATTATGAAGGAATTTGGAGTGAAGCTCATTGATCCATTTGCGGGCGAGAAGGATCTAAAAAACGGGATCATACGAGGTGTCACCAAAGAAATATTTGAGGTTGATGCTGTCAGGATGTTACGGGCGGTGCGTCTTGCTGACGAACTCAATTTCGCTATTGAGCCCAAGACTGAGGCTTTAATCCGTTACCATTCTCATTTGGTCAGTAAGGTTCCTGGGGAAAGAATCAGAGAAGAATTGCTTAAGATAGTTAATTTGTCAAATACTGCTCACTACCTGTATTATCTTGATGAACTTAGCTTGCTTTTGGCTTTAGTCCCGGAGTTAGCGGAAAGCAAGGGTGTGGAACAACCCAGACTACATTTTTGGGATGTATTTGACCATTCGCTGCAAACCGTGGCAGCAATGGAATTTCTAATCAGGGAGCATGATTGGGAATATGGGAGTGAAGAGATATTGGCCGATGCTCCTTGGTCAGACCGCATAAAGGAACATTTGGATCAAGAAGTATCCAGTGGTAGCACTCATAGAACGTTGCTTAAACTGGGTGGATTGTTCCATGATATTGCCAAGCCAAGGACAAAATTTGTTGATAATGCCGGTAGAACGCACTTTTATGGTCATGCTAAAGAAGGGGCGGATATGATGGCAGCTATCCTGGAAAGGCTACGATTTAGCAACCGGGAAATAAACTTGGTGGAAAGCCTTGTTTATCACCACCTTCGCCCAATGCAAATGGCGGATAAAGAGATGCCTACGCAGCGAGCAATTTATCGCTACTTCAGAGATGTAGACGACGCTGGCATCGATATTTTAATCTTGGCTTTAGCTGATTATCTCGCTAGTCGTGGCCCTCTTTTAGACATGGAGGAATGGAAAAGACATTGCAGGCTGATAAACTATATATTAACTGAGCGTGAAAGGCAGCAGGCTAAGGTTCTGCCGGCAAAACTGGTCGATGGTCATGACTTGATCAATACATTTGGTTTAACACCAGGGCCATTGATTGGTGAGCTTTTGGATTTGGTACAGGAAGCTCAAGCCAGTGGCGAATTAATCACTAAAGAGGAGGCACTGGCGTTGGTGGGAAGAAAGCTGTCATTGCGACCGCAGCGAAGCAATCTCCCAAAACAAAGGTTGGTTAATTGAGCAAGAGAAATATTTACTGGTTGATTTTCATCATCGTGCTTCTTGGCCTTGCGTTATGGTCAATGTTGCCAGTAAATACTAAGTTACTCGGTCCTAGTGGGTTGACGTTAGGGCTTGACCTTAAAGGTGGCAGTCAATTGCTTTATGAAGCCAATTTATCTCAGAAAGACCCCTCTGTGAGTAACGCGGAAGCTATGGCGGCAGTGACAGAGAAAATTCAACGAAGGGTTAATGAATTTGGTGTTACCGAGCCTACAATTCAGAAATTAGGGACCAACCAAATAGTAATTCAGCTCCCTGGGGTGGAAAATATTACCAGGGCAATCGAACTCATCGGGGAGACGGGGCTGCTTGAGTTTAGAGAGCAAAGGTTCGATGAAAACGGTGACCCGGTAATTAATGAAACCACGGGAGAGCCGGTCTTTGGGAATGAATCTGCTACGGCTATCGGTAAAGATGGTCAGGAGAAGGAACTCACTGGCAAGTATCTGAATCGTGCTTACCGAGATGTAGACCCTTATGAAGGTCCAATAGTTGCTTTTGAATGGGATAGTGAAGGTGCATATCTCTTCGAGCAGATAACAAGGCGCAACCTGGATAAGCAATTAGCTATTTTTGTGGACAACAAAATGATATCAGCGCCAGTGGTTCAATCAGTAATCAGCGACCGGGGACGAATTGAAGGTCGTTTTACCCTGGAAGAAGCTGCTGACCTGGCAAACAAACTTAACTCTGGTGCCTTAGATGTTCCCTTGACGCTTATTGACCAGCGGGATGTAGATGCTTCTTTAGGAGCCGATTCCATAAGGAAAAGCATGATTGCTGCTGGAATTGGGTTGGTACTGTTATTGCTATTTATGCTTGCCTATTATCGCTTACTTGGGTTAGTCGCTTGCTTCAGCCTGGGAATCTACGGTGTTGTTCTTTTAGCTATTTTTAGCGTTTTCCCGATAACCTTGACGTTACCTGGCATCGCCGCTCTCATCTTGTCTTTAGGCATGGCTGTTGATGCCAATGTTCTTATTTTTGAGCGAATGAAGGAAGAATTGCGGTCGAGACGCACGTTGGGTGCCGCTGTAGAGGCTGGATTTAATCGCGCCTGGCCAGCTATTCGCGATAGCAACATCACTACGTTCATTGCTTGCATCATCCTTTTCTGGCTTGGTGGTACCTTTGGGGCTTTCATGGTTAGGGGCTTTGCTTTGACTTTGTTTGTTGGTGTGGCATTAAGTATGTTTACCGCCATCGTCGTTACTCGAACTTTCCTTCGCCTTATTGTTGGCGGTCGCCTGGTCACTAATCTAGCGGCTTACGGGGTTAGAGTATGATTGACTTTATAGGGAAAAAACAATGGTTTTTCCTCGGCTCAGCCATAGTGATTATTGTAATGATAATCTCACTGGCGGCTTTTAAGCTGCAACCGGGGATTGACTTCAGCGGTGGCACATCCATGACCCTCAGTTTTGCTCCACAGGTAGAGCAGAATCAGCTACGTCAAGAATTGACTGCTCTGGGATATCCCGAGGCCATTGTTCAGAGGAGTGAGAATAATTTTTTCATCCGCATCAAAGAAATATCACCTGGAGAGAAGGAAGCTCTAATTAGTGGATTAGAAACTGACTTGGATACGGAGATTTTAGTCCTTGACTATAATGCAATTTCCCCTGTGATAGCTACTCGAACAGCACATAACGCCGGCATCGCCGTAGCAATAGCTGCTGTAGCTATGCTGTTTTATATTGTCTGGGCATTTCGCCGTATGCCTAGCCCATTCAAGTGGGGTACCTGCGCCATTATTGCCTTGATTCATGATGTACTTATTATCCTGGGCATCTTCGCTATTCTTGGTCAAGTGGCTAATGTGGAAGTTAACGCCATGTTTATCACTGCGGTGCTTACCATTGTAGGCTACAGTATCAACAATACTGTAGTTGTATTTGACCGCATTAGAGAAAATAAAACTAGAGGCATCAGCCCTGATTTTGCTGTGACGGTGAATTCTAGCCTTACGGAGACTCTGGCACGCTCTTTGAATACTTTCTTAACCACGCTTTGCGTTGTCCTAGCGCTGTTGCTCTTCGGCGGAGCCACAATTCACTACTTTGTACTGGCATTATTATTTGGGTTACTCGCTGGCACTTATAGCTCATTATGCATCGCTGGTCCGCTCCTGGTTGTCTGGGAAAAGAAGGAGTGGGGGCAACTGTTTCCGTGGCGTCCTGCCACTAAAAAAGCTGCTTGATGGGCAAATCGCAGAAACTGAGCCTCTACTTTCACATCCCTTTTTGCTTATCCAAGTGTTATTACTGTGATTTTAATTCCTATACCAGGCTGAGCTGGCTCATTCCTCAGTATATAGATGCTTTGAAGAAGGAAATGCAGCTTTATGCTAAAGATGTTTGGGAGTTTGAGGTAAAAACAATTTACTTTGGTGGAGGCACACCTAGCTTGCTTCCAGCGAAATCAATAGCCTACATGCTCGAAAGCTGCAGTAAGCTTTTCAACATGCCATCAAATTTAGAGGTGACTTTAGAGGCAAATCCTGGAACCATTGACCAATCCTTTCTTACCCGATTGCGGCAAAGTGGTGTTAACCGATTGAGCTTAGGAGTGCAAAGCTTCAGCGATAGTGAACTTAAGCTGTTGGGAAGGATTCACTCGGCAGTTGAAGCCCGAAAGGCTTATTTAACAGCCAGGGAGACAGGATTTGAGAACATTAATACCGATTTGCTATACGCTTTGCCATGGCAGACAATAAAAGATTGGCAGAACAATCTTGTTGAGGTGACAAAGCTGAATCCCGAGCATCTTTCACTTTATCCACTCACCTTAGAGCCTGGGACACCATTGGCCAATGCGGTAGCATCAGGTTCACTGCCAAAACCCAACGCTGACCTGGCGGCTGACATGTATTTGTTGGCTTCAGATAAGCTGGCTAAAGAGGGCTATAATCACTATGAGATATCCAATTGGGCATTGCCCGAGAAGGAATGTCAACACAACTTAACCTATTGGAAAAATGAACCTTATCTGGGTTTTGGTGCTGGTGCTCATTCTTATTTGGGTGGTTATCGCTGGGCTAATGTTTTAGCGCCAATAGAATATGTAAAACGCCTCAGTAATACGGAAACAAAGGCGTCTCAAGAAGCATATTTTAATAATCCCTTGGTGGATAACATTGAGCACATTGATGGGGATTTAGAAATTGCTGAGGCAGTGATTTTAGGTTTGAGATTAGACGATGGGGTAAATCTTGCTGACTTTGCCCATCGCTTCGGCGTGGAGCTTTATTCTATTTATCAGGAGCAACAAATTAACGAGCTGGTTGAACTGGGTTTGATAGCTAAAAATGAACATGGAATCAGGCTAACCACTAAAGGCAAACTTTTGGGGAACGAGGTTTTCTTACACTTTCTGCCGGAGAACAAAGGATAGTTTACATCATATACCTGACTATCCTGTTAATCCTGATTTTCTGTATGGTGTATTTCCTTTATTCTTTTAAGGTGTTCTTCAAAACCAACGGCTTTTCTTATGACCGGTGCTTTGCCTAACGGGTCAACTACCTCCGCATTGCCCAGAAGGACATCGAAAATAGCTCTTGTTCCTGAAGCAGCTACTTCAAGGTTGTAGCCCCCCTCCAAAGTAAGGGCAAGATGTCCTTGACATAACTCGACAGCTAGCTGCCTTAGCATCTTAACAATCTGAGCAAAACCAGAAACGCTCACCTGCATCATAGCTATACTGTCAGCCCAGTGAGGGTCAAAGCCAACAGAAACAAGGATAAGCTGTGGTTGGAATTTTCTAGCTGCGGGAACCAAAACTTCGTTGAAAGCCCTGAGGTATTCGTCATCTCCCCAGCCAGCAGACATGGGAAAATTAACGGTATATCCTTTTCCTTGACCGGTTCCGGTTTCATCCAGCCAGCCAGTCCCGGGGTAGAAGGGATATTGATGGGTGGAGAAATAGAGGACCTTGGAGTCATTGTAAAAAGCCTCCTGAGTTGCATTGCCATGGTGAACATCAAAATCAACAATTAGAATGCGCTCAATATTGAAGTTAGCTATGGCAAATTTAGCCCCAATAGCTATGTTATTGAAAATGCAGAATCCCATTGCTCTATTGGAGGTGGCATGGTGTCCCGGAGGCCTGACGAGAGCGAAAGCAGAGTCCACTTCTCCTGTCATCACCTTTTCCACAGCGGTTAACATTCCACCAGCGGCATATAACGCTACCTCATAGGATCTTGGGCACATTACAGTATCAGGGTCAAGCCATCCGCCTCCGCTTTCAGCTTTGCTTTTGATGTGGGAAACATATTCCGGAGCATGCACCATCTCTACCTCCTCTATTGAGGCAAGACGGGGAGAAAACGAGATAAGCTTTTCTTTCATCCCGGTCTCCTCCAAATGCGACATTATGGATACCAACCGCTGCGAATTCTCCACATGGTCACCAGTATCATGCTCCAGGTAAATTGGGTCATATACTAATCCTGCCTTCATAATTAATCACCTCTTATCGCATCATAGCAAAGCTAGTTGAGCAAAACAACGGTGTTTTCTAAGCTGCGATTGACTGTACTTCCCAAATGGAATAATATGAGCGGTTGGCTATGCTAGAATCTCAAAAAGTTTGGATAAATAGTAGCCACTGATAGTTGGTAATAGAGAGGTCATGTCTGAAATACTTCAAAAATTTGACCCCCTTTTCAATCCTAAGTCCCTTACTTTGATTGGAGCATCAGCAAATCCATATAAATGGGGGTCTGTTATCTTGTCTCACATTATCACCGGGCACTTCACAGGCAAGGTGTATCCGATAAATCCGAGAGAGAAAGAAATCCTGGGCTTCAAGGCATATTCCAGTGTCAAGGCTCTGCCTGAGACTCCCGATCTTGCAATATTTGTGATTCCTCCCTCCAGCGTGCCACAAGTTTTGCAAGAATGCGCTGAGAAGGGAATCAAGGCTGCGGTCATCATTACTGCTGGCTTTGCTGAGGTAGGAACTGAAGGAGCGAAATTGCAGAGGGAAGTCGTCCGTATAGCTCACAAGAGCGGGATGATTTTAGTGGGACCCAATTGCTTTGGCATTATCAGCACAGCTTGTAGCTTGTCTGCCCTCATGCCACCTTTATTCCCTGAGCCGGGGCCCTTTGCTGTAGTCTCACAAAGCGGTAATATCGGGTTTTCCATCGTCCAAAGATTAAGCAATAAGGGTTTTGGTATCAGTAAACTTATCAGCTATGGCAATGAAGCAGATTTGCATTTAGAAGATTATCTTGAGTATTTGGCTGAGGATACTGAGACTAAAGTCATATTGAGCTACATCGAAGGATTAAGAGACGGTAGAAAGTTCTTTGAAACAGCTAAGAAGGTCACTCAAAAAAAGCCCATCGTGACACTTAAAGCAGGATATACAAGTGCGGGAGCTAAAGCAGCCAAATCACATACTGCTTCATTAGCAGGCTCTGATGCTATTTTCAACTCTGTTTGCAAGCAAGCAGGGATCATAAGGGTTCGGGACATGGATGAGATATTCAACGTTGGCGCTGCCCTGTTGCATCAACCGCTGCCTCAGGGGAAAAGGGTAGGAATAATGACTGCTGGTGGAGGTTGGGGAGTCCTTGGTGCTGATGCCTGTGTCAACGCTGGCCTTAGTATGGCTCAGCTTCCTGAGGAAACTATAAAGGAATTGGATGGCCTCTTGCCTGCCTGGTGGAGCCGAGGCAACCCGGTAGATTTGGTGGCGGGGGTTTTCGGGGAGGATGTGATGAAATCTATTGAGGTTATGCTCCGTTGTGCCACCATCGATGGTCTGATGTTGCTGAATTTATCACCAATGTTACCAAGAAGCATAGTATTGGTATCCAGTGAGAGCTCAGTCTTGCGTGAACAGCTCAAGGCATTCGCGGATACCATGGCTGAGGTGCTTGAACAGTTAGCAGTTTTAGTGGCTAAGTATGGTAAGCCAATTATTATCGCTTCAGAGTTTGGTAGCGGATACATAGATGCTCAGGTAAGCAAGCTTGCGGTGCAGAAAGGAATCCCACTTTATCCGTTGCCCGACCATGCTGCTGCCGTCCTTTCCAGATTAGCTGAGTATGCTGAGTATCGGAGAAATTTGTCCCCTCACGGTTCTTGAATGGTCGAGCCATAATGTTTGATAGCAAGAAACCAGATCAACAAAAACGCTAAGCTAAATAGGCACGGTCGGTAGCCCGCTTTAAATACAGCTAGACATACACCATCGCGCTAAATAAGAAAACTTCTAAGGTTTGAGCTTGTTGGCTACTCTGATGTTGGCCGCTCGACTAACATTCGTACGGTTGACTTTGTCAGAAGATACTTGTCCAGTAGATTCCTATGCGGCATCTGTTTGCTAGATTCTTCAACCCTTTAAAAACATTCGCCCCAGCAACTATCTTCATATACTCTGCATAACCACTCCAAATCTAGATTGTCTTTGAAAATTATCTACTATCTTCGATCCCTTCTTGGTGGCTTCGCTTCGTCAACTTTCAAAGTGCGTCCTTGAAAATCGGAACCGTCCAGTGCTTCCTTTGCTGTCTCAGCTTCCG